>SKKC01000054.1 GCA_007121695.1 Spirochaetales bacterium
ATTTGGCCCAGCGATCCGTGGCACTGCCCCGGGGCGTTGAACGCTCAGCGATACGTTATACCGGAGACGGGACTTCCTTCCGCCACTCGGCATCCTGCCTCGTGCCTCCAGGCCGCCTCGCTCGCTGTCGCCGCCATCCCGGGCGGCTGTTCCTCCCTCCGGTCGGCGCTCGCTCGGTTCAAGTCCCGCGGCATTTGGCCCAGCGATCCGTGGCACTGCCCCGGGGCGTTGAACGCTCAGCGATACGTTATACCGGAGACGGGACTTGAACCCGTACAGCCTTTTCGGGCCGGGGGATTTTAAGTCCCCTGTGTCTACCAATTCCACCACTCCGGCGAGTCGCAGGTGCGGTCAGAAATGTATCGCATATATCCATGCTGCGCAAGAAAACCCGGCCGTCGTACACGACGAATTGACGCCGCGCGGTCTCGGGCAGTAGCATTCGGGTCAATCTATGACTGACTACGAGATACATCTGGCGGGTGGAGAGATCGACACCCATGCGCACGCGCTTCATATGCAGGAACGCGGGCTTGACGTTCAGACGCTGCTTGGCGACTGTTTCGCTTCGGGCTTGCAGGCCTGTATAGATATCGGAACCTCGGAAACGGACGTTACAGAGCGTGTCGCGCTGCTTGGAAATGTACGGCAGGTATATTTTGCCCATGGCCTGTATCCCTCGAATGCGGATCGCACGGATCTTGACAGTGCGCTCAGCAGCATCGAGCGGTCTCTGTCGCTCCCGAAAACCGTCGCTCTGGGTGAGATCGGGATCGACTGCTACCGGAACTACGCGACTCCCGGGCTGCAGCGTGAACTGCTGGTCCAGCAGGTCAGGATGGCGAACAGGCACGGTCTCCCGATTATTGTGCACAACCGGGATGCCGAGGACGAGCTTCTCGCGGCCTTTGCCGAATGCAGGCCAGAGCGTGAAGGCGTTATGCACTGTTACAGCGGACCTGACTCCTATGTGGAGCGCTTCCTTGACCTGGGTTTCAGTTTCAGTTTCGGGGGAAACGTGACATTCAGGAATGCGCAGAATATCCGGAACGCCATGATCAAGGTTCCTCTCGACCGCCTTCTGCTCGAAACGGATGCTCCCTACCTCGCCCCGCACCCGAGACGGGGTCGAACCAACCACCCCGGGCTGATCGGGCTCACCTACGATCTGGTCGCCGAGACCCGCTCCATCCCTCGCGGCGATTTAGTCGCGGCAATACGGGAAAACGTTCAGCGCCTATTCGGCATCTGACGCGTGCAAATACCCGACTTTGCCATGCGCGGGCAGTTCAATCGTGACGGTGGTGCCCTGTTTTTCCGCGCTTTCTACGGACACCGTCCCGTCGTGAGCCTCCACGACGTTCCGGACGATCGCCATTCCCAGCCCGGTACCACCGCCGTGGTCGGCGGAATAGAAGGGCTCGAATATGTGTTCGAGAATGTCGGCAGACATGCCCCGCCCGTTGTCCTTCACGATAATGCGGACAATCATCGGTCGTTCATCGATCTGAACAGAAATCTTTCCACGCTTACCTATGGCCTTGCGTGCGTTTTCGACGAGGTTCACAAGCACACGTATCATTCTTTCCCGATCAAGTATCACTGGATGCGTCAGATTACTCGAGAGGTCAAGTTCGATGTCCCGCTCCTGCAGTCGCCGGTACACCGTGCTTCGAAGGCCTTCGAGCAGGTCCTCAGCCGTCACTATGCCGGTGTCGAGGCGGATTTCGCCGCGGCTGTAATCGAGCAGCTCATTGGCCAGAGCGTTCATCCGGTCTACTTCGCGCACAATGAGCGCGAGACCCTCGCGAATACGCTCGGTATCGTCGAGGTGCATGTTCATTATCTCTGCGTGGCCACGCAACACGGACAAGGGATTTCGAAGGTCGTGGAGAATCATGCTCGACATTTTCCCGAGGGCTGAAAGCCGTTCCGACCGCAGAAGTTCCCGCTGCGTTGCGCGGAGTTCGCGGTTTGCCTGCTCGAGTTCACGGTTTCGGCGGCGAAGTCCATCGACAAAACTGTCGTTACTGTTCCTGACCATGCCGGACAGACGTTTCATGATCGAAAGCGCGATATTACCGTTTTCGCTGATAAATCTTCTGAAGTCCTCGCCCGCAATGTATAGAAGGTCGGCGGCTTCCTCGACTACCACGGTCGCACTTCGGGGAAGATCATCGACAAGAGCCATTTCTCCGAAAAGCTGCCCTGGCCCGTGTACTGCGAGCAGTTCCGAATCGACGTCGCCCCAGTTCTTCCAGACAGCTACGCTTCCCTGGACAACGACGTAGAAGTTTTCCGGCAGATCGCCTTCACGAAATACGATTGTTCCGCCTGGAGAGTGGCAGGTATGCGACAGATCTGCCAGCAGGGCCAGGTCTGACTGGCCGAGGTCAGAGAAAAAGAATACTCGAGAGAGAAGCTCGCGTCGCGAATCAGGCACAAAAAAACCCCCGGAGGTAAACCCGGGGGCATTGTATCAGAAGTACGTTTCGTGTCTACCGGTGAAACGCGTCACCAGCCGTCGACCATGTCGTCCTCGTCGCGAATCTCCATTGAGAACAGATCCGTAACCGCACGCAGGTCGTC
>SKKC01000179.1 GCA_007121695.1 Spirochaetales bacterium
CCTCGCTATCACGCGCAGGACAGCACCTTTCGCGCGCATAACGGCTTCCTTCGCCGCTACGAGTCGGTTCGGGGTGAGATCCTTCGGCGCGTGTTCAAACACCGTGACCACCCGATCGTCATGGCCGGATTCAGCGCGGGCGGGGCAGTCGCCACACTCGCGTATTTCGACCTGCTCGAGATCGCACCCGACCTTGATATGCGCCTTGTTACCTTTGCCTCGCCGCGCGTACTGACGCGGCGGACTTTGTCCATGCTCAGGCAGACGCTGCCTGAAGAGCGCTTTTCCACCATCACCAGAGTGGTGAATAGTAACGACCCGATTCCGACCCTCCCGCCCCCGTGGCTCGGGTTCCGGCATGTCGGAGCGCTTGTGCAGATTGGTTCGCCAAGGCGCCTGCTGTTCGTCGGTCCGACCGATCACTATCCGGGGATGCGCAGGCGCATGGAAGAGCTTGGACGTGCACCGAACATCCCGGAAGACTAACCGTTCAGGCTACGTGCCTGACAATTCGGGAGTCGATTCCCGTTTAGTCTTGACAATTCGGGAATGTGATCCATAATAGTCGCATGCAAAGAGAATTATCTGCTCTCATCGAGCGGGATCTCGGGAATAAAATCGTTCTCCTTACCGGACCGCGGCAGTCGGGAAAGACGTGGATTTCACGGCATTTCGAACGCAGCACCGAGTACCTGAGCTACGATAATCCCGATCACCGGGAGATTATCCGGTCGCGGTCGTGGAATCGACGGAGTGAGCTTGTCGTGCTCGACGAACTACATAAAATCCCAGGATGGACCGCTCTTCTCAAAGGGGTGTACGACACTGAAGGCGCTTCACCTCCGCTCCTTGTCACCGGGAGTGCCCGGCTTGGCATACACCGACGAACTGGTGAAAGTCTCGCAGGGCGGTTCTTTCACTACCGCCTGCATCCCTTCGATGTGCGCGAGCTGGTGGGTAGCATGGAACCACGCGTCGTACTCGAAAAGATCTGCACGACGGGTGGCTTTCCGGAGCCCTTTCTGGCGAACGATCCGATGTTCCATCGTCGTTGGCGACGAACACACCTGGATGTGATTTTGCGGCAGGATCTGCTGGATATCGCACAGGTATCCGATATTCGTTCGATCGAGCTCCTGGTAGATCTCATGCGGCAACGGGTCGGAAGCCCTGTTTCCTGGGCGTCAATCGCGCGCGATCTTCACCGCGACCCGAAGACAGTGAAGCGCTGGGCGGACGTTCTTGAAGACGTGTACGTAGTGTTTCCAGTTCGTCCATGGCATCGGAACGTTGCCCGGTCGATCCTGAAAGAGCCAAAGTACTATTTCTTTGATACCGCACAGGTTTCAGACCAGGGCGGGGCACGTCTGGAAAACGCGGTTGCGTGCTCGCTTATAAAGGCGCTTCAGCATGCCGAGGATACCGATGGCATTCCCCGGTCGCTTCACTATCTGCGAACTCGCGACGGTCACGAGCTTGATTTCTGCGTCGTACAGGACAACTCGGTTACCCACGTATTCGAGGTGAAAACGTCCGATACCTCGCTTTCGCCCGCGTTTTCCTGGTTTCGTTCCCGCTTTCCGGATGCGCGTCGTATACAGCTCGTTGCCGAAACCGACCGCATTCGAACCTGGCCCTCGGGCGAGGAGCTTCACCCCGCCGCCGATTTCCTCGCAGCCTTTTCCCCCTGAGGTGCTCCTGCTACAATCCACGCTCATGAAGATTCTTGCTGTCATTGATCACCCGTGGAACGAGAGTTTCAACTACGCCGTACTCGATGCCTTTGTCACCGGTTCGCGGGAGGCCGGGCACGAGGTAACCGTCGTCGATCTGAACGCGATCGGCTTTAACCCGGTCATGTCGCCGGCAGAGCTCGCGCTGTACTCACGCGGTGGCTATCACGATCCCGTCGTGGCCGAGCATCAGAAGCTCATTATGGCCTGTGAACACCTGGCTTTTTTCTATCCGATCTGGTGGATGGTTATGCCCGCCCGCCTCAAGGGCTGGTTTGACAAGGTGCTGCTGCCGGGTTTTGCGTTTACCCCGGGTGATGTGCCGCAGCCGCTTCTGACGCACATACCGTCTGCGACGGTGCTGACCACCACGGGCGCTCCCGACGAGCTTCACCGCCGCGTCTACGGAGACCCTTCGCAGCGTGTGGTCTGCGAAGGCACGCTCGAGTTCTGCGGAGTACAGACATGCGAGTGGCTGAACTTTGGCCTGGCAGGCATCGCCCCGCGCGAGGACCACGAGGCCTGGCTATCGAAGGTCGGCGAATACGCTCGCCGGCTGTAGAGTGCATCATCATTCTGAGAAAAATACCTACAACCGGACGTACGCGCTCACTGCCGTCCTGTCGTTCGATCCGCTGTGCGGGACTCGTGCGGACACTCCGGCGCTCAGCGGCCAGTCGATCAGATTGAATCTGCCGCGTACCGACAGCTCGGCGCCGAGTATTGTTTCGGGCACCGGGCGAAGGCCGTCGGTCAGCGCGTCGGCAATTCCTCCATTCGCGGTAAGCGCCTGCTCCACGAACAGTCTTACCGCGGACGAGGTGAACCCGAGGCCGCGCCACGCGGCGTCG
>SKKC01000069.1 GCA_007121695.1 Spirochaetales bacterium
ACCACAAGCTCGAACTCGAGGCCGCGGTCGGCCAGCATCTCGGCCGCGCGAAAAAAATGCCCCGGTCGCTTGTCGAAGTCCCAGCGGTGGTTCCAGAGGATGCGCGGAGGTCGGCTGCCGGTTGCGCGAGACCTGGCAGCGGAATCAAGTCTCGTCAGAGGTGCTGGCGTCGGCGTTCCGGCCGGGTTCGCGTTGCCGACCGCGGTCGCGCCCGGAGTTCCGCGCCCCTGGGGCGGCTCGTCCGACGACGGCGTTCCCTCGCCCACCATCTCCACCCCTGGATAGACCACGCCGCTCTTTCGCTCGATCTGTTCTGCCGCATCGGGGAGCGCCAGTTCCAGATCGGAGGCTTCGATCGCCTGCACTGCGTCGAGAAAAGCCTCGCGATGAAAGCGCGAATTGAACAGAACGCGGTCGGCGACGAGGCAGTTCTTGATGTCCTGCAGGGCCGCGAGGCGTTCGGCGTCGCGACCTGGGTGCCCCGCCGCTGCAGTCAGTGGCCTTCTGCGCCCGAGCGGGGTGCGCGCACCGAACGTCGGGTAGGTCGCCTGTGTTTCGTGCATGTACAGAAGCACCGGTGGTGCCAGACTGCCGGTGCGAAGACGCCAGAGCGCCAGAAAATCGGGCAGGTCAATCAGATCCGTCGCGAGAATCGCGCGATACCGCGAAGGTTCCCGAAGCTGAGTCCAGAGCTCGAACGCCCCGGTTCTGATACGGCTGCGCCAGCGCTCGCCGGGAAGCGTCACCAGGTCGATTGTGTGTTCGCTGTGTGCACGGTACCCGTCTGCGAAGGCTTTGTGCGACCCTCCGTAGAAGGTCTCGAGCATGAGGATCATGGTGGTAAGTATATCGACCAGCTATGTACGCCGCACTACGAACGGTGAATGGCGTGTACCCTTGTCACGCGCAGCAAATCTTACTATCTTATATACGGAATGCTTGCAAAACTTACGGTACGAAACCAGCTTACCATCCCCAAAGAAATCGCGCGGCAGTTTCCGGGCGTTGAATACTTCGACGTCATTACGGAGGGAGGAAAGGTTATTCTGACCCCACTCCGTCCAAGCCGAGCCGACGAGGTTCGCGAACGTCTCTTGTCGTACGGAATCGACGAGTCAGACGTAGCAGACGCGGTGTCCTGGTCACGAGACCGTGAACAGTAGCCGCTCTCTTCGGATCGTATTTGACACGAATATCGTGGTTTCCGCGCTTGTTTTTCCTCACGGTTCGGTCAGCGCGCTGCGAGCTGCGTGGCGCTCCCGTTCAGTTGTTCCGCTCGTCAGTACGCATACCCTGCGGGAACTCGTTCGCGTCTTTTCCTATCCGAAATTCCGCCTGGACGGGACTGAACAGCTTGAGCTTCTGTCTGACTATGTACCGTATGCCGAAGTAATCGATGTTCCCGAAGCAGTCGACGCTCCCGCGTGCAGAGACCGAAACGATCAGCCCTTTATCGAGCTGGCAGTGCATGCACAGGCCGATGCGATCGTAACGGGAGACACCGATATTCACGATCTGAGCACGCGTCTTCCGTGTCCGGTCTGGACACCGGACGAGTTTTCTGCCCGCCACAACTCATAAAACCCTCACACTCGTGGCCTTGCCCGCCAGCCCGTCACGGTGTACAACAGAGAAACTATGAGTGCCGTCTGGAAAATCCTGATAATCGTCTGTGTCGTCATAGCCGCCGCCTGGGGATTCATGGCGGGCTTTGCCGGCCCTCCCCGCGATACGTCTGCGCACTGGCTCGCCACGCCGGACGGCATGCCCCGGGTTATTGCGCACCAGGGCGGGAACCAGGAACGCCCGGGACAAACCAATCTGGCCTTTGCACACGCCTACGACATTGGCGTCGATATCTTCGAACTCGATCTGGTGCTGACGGCCGACAACCAGCTCGCCGTGATTCATGATCTGACCGTCGATCGAACGACCGACGGCACGGGCGCAGTCGCAGACCTGACCTACGCCGAGATTCGCGCACTCGACGCGGGCTTCGGCCTTGAAGACGAGCAGGGCCAGCCCATACGCGACCCCGCCCGCAACCCCTTCATTGGTGTCGGCGCCTACGTGCCAGACCTTCGGGAACTCTTCGAGACCTATCCCGACATGCCCATGCTCGTTGAGATCAAGAATGATGATGAAACCGGTGACCGTGCGGCCGCGGTGTTATGGGACCTGATACGCGAGTTCGGCCGTGAGGACCTGGTGGTCGTCGCGTCGTTCAACCAGCGGCCACTTCAGACCTTCCGCGAGCTGTCTGACGGCCAGGTAACCATGTCAGGTTCCATGGACGACGTTGTGCGCTTCTACGTGCCTCATCTTCTGGCGCTGCACGCACTCAACCGCCGAACGCCGTTTCAGGTGTTCAACCTGCCGGTGAGCTTCGACGTTGGCCCTATCACCCTGGATCTGACAGCGGGTCGCCTGCGCCGCGACATCGCACGGCGTGGCATGGCCCTGCACTACTGGACCATAAACGACGACGATGCCATGCGGCGGCTTATTGACCTCGGAGTCGATGGCATCATTACCGACAGGCCGACCCGACTCATTGAACTGATCGCTGAGGCGCGCGGTCGCT
>SKKC01000177.1 GCA_007121695.1 Spirochaetales bacterium
ATGATCCGACTGGATATCAGGAAGCATCGCGCAGGACGCTGAAAGACATTAGTCATTTGTTAACCGACGGCCTGTGCTGACAGTCGCTTGCTTGCAGCAGCGCTCGAGCTAATGGTATTGTGAACGGATCGCGCTCATACATCGGCTCTTCTGTTTCGTAGCCAATCAATACACGGATGCGGGTATCTGCTGTTGAAGTCCATATCGCTTATTTTCGGCACAACAAATAGTCTCCCGGTTGGTACCCCGCCGCAAGAGTTCGAGCGTGTATACCAGCGAATTTACAAGCCCTTTCTTCGCGTACTCTACAACATGCCGAACGTCCCTCTGACCTTACACTATTCGGGAACGCTCCTGACCTGGCTTGATTCGAATCATTCAGAGTTTACCGATGTTCTCGGAGAGATGGTTCAGCGTAAACAGGTCGAAATGCTGGGTGGCGGATTCTGGGACCCGGTTTTCAGCCTCATTCCGCGGCAGGATTCGCTCGGACAGATAGAGGGGCTCACGACATTTCTGCGCAAACGGTTTGGCAGACGGCCTCGCGGCGCATGGATCACGGAACACGTCTGGGAACCGTTTCTGGCTTCGACCCTGAAGAATAGCGGAATCGAGCACATTTTTCTGGACGACCATCACTTCAAGGTTGCCGGGCTGCACTCGGGTGAACTTACACGGCCCTGTCTGACCGAAGACCAGGGAAAGGTCGTAGTTGTCTTTCCGGTTCGGCGCAGTCTCGAAGAGCACATAGGGGTCACACCGCCGGAGCAGGTTCTCGCTTCCATCCGGGAACTCGCGACCGAGGACGGGTCGGGTGTCATCAGCATGATGTACGACGGGCGGCGCTACGCGAACGGAAGCACGAACTCGCATCCCGACTACGACGACCACTGGCTCGAGCGTTTTCTCACGCTGGCGCAGAAGGAGTCGGACTGGCTCACGTTGACCACTCCCTCGCAGTACCTCCGCGGCGGTACTCCCCGCAGACGCGCGTACTTCCCGGCGACGAGCCACGACGACATGATGCTCTGGACCCTGAACCCAGGACGACAGCGGACACTCCTGCATGTGAAGTCGGTTCTGAATGGCAGTGACGAAGACGACGGATACCTTGCGGGAGGCTTTTTCCGGGACTTTCTGACGAGGTACCCGGAAAGCAACATGCTCTACGCGAAAATGCAGTACACGCATGTGCTCGTGAACCAGATACGAGGTGACAAGTACCGGAAACAGGCGGCTCGCGAAGAACTCTGGAAGGGGCAGTCGCATACCGCATACTGGCACGGCGCGGCAGGAGGCATTTACCACAATCATCTGCGAAAAGCCCTCTATCGTGCCCTGATAGAAGCCGAGAAAGTGACCCGGGAAAAAGGCATATTCATTCCCTCCATCGTGTCGGTGGATTACGACATGGACGGTCTTGACGAGTATCTGTATCAGGGTCAGGAAATGAATGCCTACGTGCATCGTGAAGGAGCTCGCCTCGTCGAACTCGATTACCTTGCAGTTCCCTGGAACTACATGGACGTCATGTCACGCCACATGGAACGGTACCACGAGGAACTCGGCGACGATACCGCTTTTGACCGCTACACACGACGGTCGTTTATTGACCACTTTTTTACCCCGTACACGACCATAGATCAGTTTGACGCGATGCAGCACGACGATGCGGCACGCCTGTATACACGTGTGTTTACGGTAACGGAGTACCATCGGACCGGAAACGATCTGACGCTCGAATGCGAGTTTGACCTGAAAACTGCCGACGGAAATTGCAAAATGAAGCTGCAGAAATGCTTCACGTTCGAGAACAGCACCGTTTCGGGCGAGGTAACGCTTACGAACATGGATACCGTCCCGGCCGCGGGCGTGTACGGCTGCGAGGTTAATCTCGGGTTCGTGTCGGACCAGGTCGATGCGCTGCGGGTGCACGTCTTTCCTGAATCCGATCCGGCGATTGCGCGAAAGACCCTGCTTCGAAGAAACCGGTCGGATAGCGATTCAGACTCCGGGATTCCGCATACCGAGGTCGGTCCGTCCCGGCAGGTGCTCCCGGACGCAGGCACCATTATCTATGAAGACCTCGTGAACCGCCTCGATATTGCAGTGTCGTTTCGACAGCAAGCCGAAACCTGGAGCCTTCCGGTGTGTACGCACTCAATGCACGAAAACCACCTCGATACCATTTACCAGGGGTCGTCGCTCGTGCCGAGATGGACCTTCGCCATTCCGCCGGGAGAGTCGGTTCAGTATTCTGTCAGCCTCAGGATCAGTCGTTCGTAAAAATGGCGTCAAGCGCCAGTCGAATCCAGATGTTGCGTGCTGACGCGTACTCACTGTCTGTCAGCAGGAACTGGTACAGCGCCTCGCGGTATTCGCCTCGTGCGAACTCGGCCCTTCCGAGGAAGAATCGTGCGGTCGAGAGTGCAGGCGCGTCCGCGCGATACGAGAGAAGGTACCGGAGTCGCGTCATTGCCTCATCTGTCTGCCGGTTCACGATCCACGTACCGACGACCTGCCTCAGGTACTCATCTGCGATTTCGTCGGCCTCGCCGGGGGTTGGAAGCGGGTCGGGTC
>SKKC01000066.1 GCA_007121695.1 Spirochaetales bacterium
CGGCAACACGGAGGGTCTCGGTGTAGAGTGCGAGCAGGGCCAGAAGAAGCATCGAGCCAAGGAGCAGGAGTTCAACCATCACCAAACTCCCGCTTTATCCGATAGCCGCTCTTGTATGCCGAGTGTGCAATGCCGGTTGTCGCAAGTGGGCCTGTAAGCAGATCGAACACCAGGAGCAGCAGCAGTTTCAGGGCGACCGACCATGAACCGCTAATGAGCATAATGCCGAAGAGGACCGTAATGAGTCCCATGGTGTCTACCTTGCTTGTAATGACCACGCGAGCGTAAAAATCCTTGTAAAACAGGACGCTATAGATTCCTACGGCCGAGAACGCGAGCCCTGTTCCGATAAGTATGTAGCCGGCGATTACCATAGTGCTTAGACCTGTCCTTTTTTTTCTATGAATTGCGCGATCAGAATGCTCGCGATGAAACCGAGCAGCGAGTATACAATCGCCACGTCGATCAGAAAGCTCCGGTTCATGAGTACTGCCAGAACGGCGATGGCCATGACAATCTTCGTGGTGACCAGGTTCATGCCGAGCAGGCGATCCCAGATAGTCGGGCCTATGATAATCCGTACAAGGCTCGCGAGAAGCAGAATCGTAAGAGCGACCATAACGTATACAAGAAAGTTCATTCGCCAGCCTCCGACCGGCTGTCGAACGGCGACAGGACGGTCTCGGATCGCATGAGAAGTTTCTCGAATGAACCCATGATTTCGGCTCCGGCTTCGGCAGGGTCGTTGGTATGAGCGTCGATCCAGATTACCTGCAGATGCTGCCCGGATTTTTCCATTGTAACAGTTCCCGGTGTCAGCGTAATTGAGTTTGCAAGCAACGAAATATGAAAATCGTCGGTGAGTTTCGTATCGAAACCGACGATGTTTATGTTCACCCGTTTGGTTATGATTTTTGCCATTGCGTGGAAACCTGCGACGTATATCTCTTTCAGCAGGACCAGGCAGTACCACATAAGAACGAATGGACGTACCCTGTAACAGCTGTGAAAGTCGCCTTTCAGAACAAGCCTGTTCGTGAAGTACAGCGCGACCGCAGCAATGACCGGGCCGCTGAGGACAATGAACCAGGAGGCTGATTCATTCAGGATCACCCACACGACAGAGAGCAGAAGAACAAAACCTGCGTTATCGAGGATGCGTTGCATACGGTTTTGTAGCACGGTTTCCGTAACCACTTCAATCAAGTGTGAATCTTGACATTAGGGTGCCGAGTGCCTACGCTCTTCATACCATGCTGCAAGAAGTATTGACTGAAGATCTTGTAACGACAGATCTCAAGGCCCGAACGAAGAATGAAGTGATCGTACAGATGCTCGATATGCTGTGCACGACCGGGAAAGTGGCCGACCGTGATGCGGCGCTGCAAGCCCTCATGGACAACGAAAACCGTATGTCCACCGGCATGGAACACGGCATCGCCATTCCGCACGCAAAGACCGATGCCGTAGACGAACTGCTCGCGTGTGTTGGAATCACCCGGAAGAAGATAGACTTCGAGAGTCTTGATCGGAAACCGGCCCGAATTTTCATAATGACGCTTTCGCCGAAAGGCCGCACCGGTCCTCACATACGATTTCTTGCGGAAATAAGTCAGTTACTGAAAGACGAAAAACGTCGTAAACAGGTCCTTGCCTGCAAGACCAGTGCGGACCTGCTTTCAACTCTGTTTGGATAGCCTTCGATTCAGGCGCTCGAACAGCAGTATCCCGCCTCCTGTCATAAGAACGGCAAGCAGCATCGAAGCAGAAATCTCAGCGGCAGCGGGCGTAACTGCCGTTGCCTCGGTAAAGTCCGGCCGAATAATCAGTACCATGGCGTTCGACGCTGCGTGTCCCCAGATAGCCGGCCCGAGAGATCTGCTGCGTTCCCGGATGTACCCGAGTGAAAGCCCGAGGATGCTCGCCGACACGACTTGTATGGGAAGAACGTGCACCAGTCCGAACAGACACGCGCTGACCGCTACGCGGACAACAGGGCGGCAGACGGTCGACAGGCCGTCCTGTATGACCTGACGAAAGACATATTCTTCTACAACGGCAGGGATAAGCGCGACGCCGACAAGCGTACCTGCGAGCGGCAGCTGATACAGGGACTGCGCGAACGCGCCGTATATGCCCGCCTCGATTTGTGAGAGCACCAGCACTGTCGAGACGATGCCCTGTGTTCCGACCATGATCAGAAGCACCGGGACTGTCAGTCGAAGTGTAATTGTCGCGTGCCTCCGGAGGGCCTGGCGCTGGCGTTCAGAGGGCAGCCGAAATCGATTCAGAACGGCGACGGCCAGACCTGCGGCGATCATGGCGAGCGTGTTTACGAATAGCATGGTGGACGGGAGACTGGTGTCCTGGCCTGCCAGCCCGGCGAAGAATCCAGTCAGGAATCCGATTGCAGCCTGAGTTACCAGGAACAGCGGCGCCGCGGCGAGAATTCGCCATGGAAATGAGCGCTCGCCGTATGTTTCGTCGTTCATGATCTTCAGAAGGGTAGGTCACCTCGGTGCGCCTGCGCAATATGCTTGACGATGATGAAACGGGCACCGCATAATGACGGC
>SKKC01000341.1 GCA_007121695.1 Spirochaetales bacterium
AATTTTCTGCCAAACCCGACGCAGGTAACCAACGTCGCTCTGGATCTGGACAACAACGAAGAGCCGGTGACGCTGGTAAGCGATGAAAGCAAGCCGACGGTTGCACTGGCGTTCAAGCTCGAGGATACGCAGTACGGACAGCTGACCTACATACGCATTTACCAGGGTTCCATTAAGAAGGGTGACGAACTCTTCAATACACGCTCACAGAAAAAGTTCAAGATCGGACGTCTTATCCGAATGCACGCAAACAAAATGGACGACATTACCGAGGCGCCGGTCGGAGACATCGTCGCGCTTTTCGGTATTGACTGCGCCAGTGGTGACACCTTCTGTGCAACATCATTGAACTATTCCTTGACCTCCATGTACGTACCGAATCCGGTTATTTCTCTTGCGATTCGGCCAAAGGACAAGAAGTCAGAGGGGAATATGGGTAAAGCCCTGAACAGGTTTGCGAAAGAGGATCCGACGTTCCGCACCTTTGTCGATCCTGAATCGAACGAAACCATTATACAGGGTATGGGAGAGCTGCATCTCGATGTCTACATAGAGCGGATGCGCCGAGAGTACAAGGCCGACGTAGAAACCGGTGCTCCGCAGGTTGCGTATCGGGAGGCCATCAGCCAGATGGCCGAGTTCGACTACACACACAAAAAACAGACGGGTGGTTCTGGTCAGTTCGCCCGCGTGGCCGGATTCATGGAACCGCTCGATGAAGAAGGGAAAGATTACGAGTTCGTTGACGCGATCAAAGGTGGTGTCATCCCGAACGAGTACATACCCAGCTGCGATAAGGGCTTCAAGGCGTCGATGCAAAAAGGTTCTCTGATCGGCTTTCCCATTGTCGGCGTGAAGTTGACAATCAATGACGGAAGCACCCACCCGGTCGACAGTTCCGACATGGCGTTCCAGCAGGCTGCAATCGGATGTTTCCGGCAGGCATACGCGAAAGCGAAACCCATTATTCTCGAGCCGATCATGAAAGTGGTCGTCGAGGGGCCAACCGAGTTTCAGGGGAACATTTTTGCCAGCATCAACCAGCGCCGTGGTATCATTCTCGCATCCTCAGACGAAGGAGCATTTTCTGTTGTAGAGGCCGAGGTACCGCTTTCAGAAATGTTCGGATATTCCACAGTCCTGCGCTCTCTGACACAGGGTAAAGCCGAGTATTCGATGGAGTTTTTGAAGTACGGCAAGGTTCCGCAGAGTGTATCGGAAGAGCTCAAGAAGGAATACGAAGCAAAGCGGAAGGCTGAACAGAAGTAGTTCATTCTGGCAACCTGGAATAATTTGATTGAGATAACAGAGAGGCGAACGAATGGTTAAGGAAGAGCTTGTGAAACGAAGTCCCCTGAGAATACTGGAGAGATCAACGCACGGCGGTCTGAATCCCGGATCCATCGGGGTTATCGCATCCCGTAAAGGCGTCGGCAAGACCGCGTGTCTTGTACATATAGCGACCGATTCGCTCCTTCAGGGGCAACACGTGATACATGTCAGCTTCGCAGGCAAGACCGATCACATAATCAGCTGGTACGAAGATATTTTCAAGGAGATAGCTACCCGTCAGGATCTGCAGGACGCGATGGAGGTGCACGACGAGGTTGTGCAGCACCGCGTTATCATGAACTTCAACGAAAAAGGCTCGTCGCTCGATCAGGTTTTTCGCAGCCTGCGAGCCATGGTCTCCGAAGGTGGTTTTGGAGCCGACATGATCGTCATTGACGGGATAGACCTCGGAGCTCTCGACAGCGAGTCCATGGACGTCCTTCATAATTTTGCCCGCGAGCTTGGCGTCACTGTCTGGATCAGTGCAACTCTGCACCGTGAAGATCCGAAACCAGATGAGCGCGGTGTTCCTCACCGACTTCAGCATCTTGTAGACGATCTGAGCCTCCTGATCACTCTCACGCCAGAGCAGGATCATGTCATGCTCCGGCTTGTGAAGGATCACGAGACGTATCCGGGACCGCAGGACCTTCACTTGCGTCTTGATCCCGGCACCATGCTTATTCTGGAAGACTCGTAAGACGTAGTTTATCGGGAACGTTTGACGCCGTAGCGTGGGCACGATGTCTGCAGAGGACATCGTGTACACCGCGGTGAAACCGGAAGGCATATCTTCTGGCCGAACGGCACCATAATCCGGTTAATTCTGTTCCAGTCCTGTTTCTCGAATAGCTCTGTCAGGGCCGACTCTGTTTCGTCCGGTGTCCGCGTTTCGCACAGTCCCAAGCGATTCGATATGCGATGTACGTGGATATCGACGCAGATCGCCGGGAGACCAAAGCCTTCAGCGCGGACGAGCTGCGCAGTTTTTCTGCCCACGCCGGGCAGCCGTAGCAGGCTCTCGATGTCAGACGGAATGCGACCTTCATGTTCGAAAATTACGCGTATCGATGCGCGTATCAGTGATTTCGCCTTGTTTCTGTAGAACGCAGCCGGATGTAGAAGCTTCGCCAGTATTTCAGGGTCCGCACCCGAAAGCGCAAAAATATCCGGATAGGCCTCAAGAACACGATCAGAAACGTCTGCCGTTACACTGTCCCGGGTTCGAAGGGAAACGACC
>SKKC01000196.1 GCA_007121695.1 Spirochaetales bacterium
CGCTGTATTTCGGTCTTCGACGCAGACGGGCGGTTCGCTCCGGTGTACGACGACAGCGAGCGAAAAACCATTCCTGTCGATTCGGTCGTCTTCGCGATAGGACAGAAACTGGACGGTGCGGGACTCGATAGTCTGCCCCGAAACGCTCGCGGCCACATCGCCGTCGACGAACATACCCTGCAGGTTCCCGGCACCAACGTATTCGCCGCCGGCGACGCGACCGGCCACAGTGTGATCGCCGTCGAAGCAATGGCGGAAGGACGAAAAGCAGCCCGGAGCGTCTACCGGATGTTCACACACCAGGACATGCACGCCGACCGTGATTTTGAACGGGCGTATACAACCACACTCGAAACGGAGATTCCGGTCGACGCGGTCCGGACCCCCCGCGTGACAGGCAGACTGAGACGCGCATCGGAGCGCGTACACGATTTCGCCGAGGTCGACCTGGGCATAGACAATGCGCAGGCGATCGCGGAAGGCGGCCGGTGTCTGTCGTGCGAGTGCAGAAAGTGCGTCAAGGAATGCCTGATGCTCGAACGCTACACCGACACATGTCCGAAGGACCTGTTTCAGAAGATTCTGAACGGAGAGGAAATCGACCCCGTGATCCCCTACTCCTGCAACATGTGCAGCATGTGCACGGTGCTCTGTCCGAAGAACTACCGCATGCAGGACGTGTTCATGGATATGCGCACGGATCTGGTGGCCCGGACCGGAGGGAAGTCACCCATGAAGGGACATAAGGCCATCTACATGCATCAGAAACTCGGGTTCTCGAAACTGTTCAACATTACTCAGGCTGCCCCCGCCGTGAAGTCGAGAGGCAGCAAGGAGACCGTACAATGAGCACAACAAAACGCGTATTTTTTCCAGGCTGCAGCCTGCCCTCGTACAATCCCGCTCTGGTCGAAAAAACGCTTGCCTTTCTGAAGGAGCGCCTGCCCGGAACAGGTTCTATTCTGAAATGCTGTGGAAAACCAACCAAGGCGCTCGGACAAATGGACCTCTTTCACGAGCGCTACCACGACGTTCAACGCGAAATCGATTCCCTTGAAGCCGAAGAAATTATCGTTGCGTGCCAGAGCTGCTATCTGACCATGAAGGCCTGCAGCCCGAACCAGAAAGTCACGAGTCTGTGGACGCTCATGCCGGAAATCGGGCTGCCCGATGGCATGGCCGGAATCGGCGCAGACAGCGATATCGTATTCGCCCTGCATGACTCCTGCCCGACCCGCGACGAAAGCGACATTCACGACGGTGCGCGATGGATCATGCGGGAACTCGGCTACGAAATCGAGGAACTCGGTCACAGCCGTGGCCTGACACGCTGCTGCGGATTCGGCGGCATGGTGCTGCCCGCAAACCCGGAACTCGCCCGGGAAATCATGGAACGTCGTGCTCAGGAAGCAAAAAGCGACTACATGGTTACCTACTGCGCGGCGTGCCGCATGTCCATGGCCATAGGCGGCAAGAAGGCACTGCACATGCTCGACCTCGTGTTCGGCGGACCGTGGACACGCGAAAGTACCTATCCGGACGTCGGTGCGAACCCCATTCACGCGTGGGGAAACCGGTACCGGGCAAAGAAATCGATCAAGAAGGTTCTTACAACCGTATAGGCAGGAGACAATACAATGAACAGCAAGCGCATACTACTGACTGCAGTCATCGGCGTGTTGTGCACCGCAATGGCGGTCGCATCGCCGGGCTCACTACTGATATCAATGGCGGAAGCCGATGCAATGAGAGGCCAGGAATCGGTGGTCTTCGTGGATGTACGACCTGCCGCCGAGTTCGAAGCTGCGCACATACCCGGCGCGGTGCAGGTCTTCCGATCGGACCTGTCGGCAGCAGACGGTTACGACGTGCCTGGAATGCGGGTCTCACGGGACGCGTTTCACAGCCTTCTTGGACGAAACGGAATCTCGGCCGACACAACGATTGTAGCCTACACGAACGCCGCGCATCACGATGCGTTTCGCTTCGCGTGGCTCGCGCGCCTCTACGGACACGAACGCATTCACGTGCTCGATGTGTCGTTTGACGCCTGGGTAGCAGCAGGCCTCCCTGTCTCTACCGAAGCGCGCAGACCTGTTGCGGTTACCTATGCTCCGACGTCCGCTGCCGCAGTGGACATGCTTGCAACCCGCGACGACGTACTTGCCGCGAGGGACGATGCAAACACCATAGTGGTGGACACCAGAACGACCGCCGAGTTCTGGGGCGTCACGGTGTACGCCGGGGCGACAAGACGGGGTCACATTCCGGGTGCCGTGCACCTGGACTACAGTATGACCTTCGACGAGAACGGAGTTCTTGACCGCGCCGAGCTCAGGCGGCAGTTTGAAGCAGCGGGTGTTACACCTGACAGAAACATAATCGTGTACTGCCATACCGGCGGGCGCGCTGCAATGACCACCATGATCCTTGCCGACGTGCTTGGCTATACTTCGGTGCGAAACTACGACGGCAGCTGGGTAGAGTGGAGTTTCATTCGCGACGGATCGGTCGTATCGTACTTTCTGTATCTGACCGGGGCAGCGTTCTTTA
>SKKC01000024.1 GCA_007121695.1 Spirochaetales bacterium
GCACCCGGAAGAAAAGATAGCCAATCCGGAGCTCGAACAGGAGATCGAACACATTCTCAGCGCGTGGAACAGGTAGGCGACGCCCGAAAACCACCATGACCGTCAGGGCCGACTGTGCTATCCTGAACGCCACATGGTTCTGAAGCGAGTTCGCGGCATACGGTACCAGCATGTCCTCTTTCATGTCGCACTTCTGGCTGTGTGGGCGGTGTTTGCAGGTAATCTGCGCGTCGAGACGATACTCTCCGGCATGGTAGTCACCGCTATACCCGTTGTTCTGTTTCGGCATACCTACCGCATCATCGCGACAAGCAGGCTGTTTATATCCGCTCATCGCCTGTCGAAATTCCTGGTTGTGGTACTGGTTTCCATGGTAACCGCGAGCATTCGTGTCGCGGCTCTCGCGCTTCGTCCCGGCATTCAAGTACGGTCGTCCATTATTCAGTACGAGCCTCAGATACAGGATCGTCTTGCAGTAGTCATGCTCGCCTGCGCCATTACGGTAACGCCGGGCACGATTGTTGTGGACAGAGACGATAGATTTCTGTACGTGCACATACTCGTTCGACTCGAGACAAATGACGACGAGATTCGTGAGGGCGTCGAACGTCTCGAACGACCCCTGCGTGTAGCGCTGCGGGAGAATACCGCGCCATGAGCATGGACAGTATCATGACCGTTCTTATCGATGGATCTTTACTGGTAATCGTGAGCGCCGGACTGGTGGTTTTCGCACGCTTGCTGAAGGGGCCGACACAGGCAGATCGAATTGTCGCCGGCTCGGTGATCGGCACCATGATGTTCAGCTGCATCCTGCTGCTCTCCGTACGACTGAACGAACCTGTCATGATTGACGTCGCGCTTGTGTATGCGGTGCTCCAGTTCGTCGACTTGATCATCTACGCGAAGTATCTGGGAAGGAGATAAATGCATATGCAATATCTTTCAATAGCATTCCTGATCGCGTCGACGTATTTTTTTGTAGCAACTGCGGCAGGAATGTTTCGTTTTCAGAACGTCTACGCTCGACTGCACAGTGCCGGAAAATCGCTGACTGGAGGCGCCGTTTCAATCGTGATCTTTGCAATGCTCCAGGCGGATTCCGGTGCAGATATCGCCCGACTGGCGGTAACCACTGTCTTTCTCCTCGCAACGAGTACGCTTGGAACACATGCGATTGCACGAGCCTCACACCAGGCATCCATAGATCTTCACAGTCTGGAAGATGATGAATATGCACGTGCTATCGAAGCCGGATTCGTTGTCGGCGAGCGAACCCGGAAACACGACGGAGAGAGGCATGTTTGAATCTGTTGTCCTGCTTTTGTGTCTCTTCCTCACTGGGATCGCGATATACATTGTGAACTCGAGTTCTGTGTTCGCAGCCATAATCGCAATGAGCGTGTTCAGCATTGTTCTGACGGTACTGTTCGTGGTGCTTCGGGCACCGGATGTTGCGATGACCGAAGCTGTCATCGGTGCGGGCCTGACAACGGCGTTCTTTGTCATTGCGCTCGACAAGACACGGGACATAGACGGAGAGAGCAAATGAACAGGCTGTGTGCAGGTGTGCTTGTTGCCGGAGTCCTTGCGATTGGACTATTCGTCAGCATTGACCTGTCGACGCACAGCATCGCGCCGCTGCGCCTCAATCATACATCCCTCAGCGTTCGGGACAGTGGCGCCGTGAACGCGGTCTCCGCAATTCTGTTCGATTACCGGGCGCTCGATACGCTCGGCGAAGCAACCGTTATTCTCATGACCGCCAGCGTCGTCGCGTTTTTAACGCCACGGGCGAAGGCCACCATGCTGGCTGTTCGACTCTCGAGCATCGTGCTATACGGTGTGGTTCTGTTGCTTCCCTTCATTACAATCCTCGGGGTCGCTGTCATGGCACACGGCCACGTCTCACCGGGTGGCGGTTTTACCGGCGGTGTCATAGTTGCGACGAGCACCGTGTTTTACGCGGTGGTGTATTCGGCAGGTGGCCAGCAAAGCTATGTTATTGCACCAGGAACCAACAAGATTATCGAAAACACCGCAATGGCATCCTTTCTCGGGGTCGGCCTTGTTGGTCTCGGACTTGGAGGATCGTTTCTCGCGAATGCTGCCACTGGAATACCTCTCGGCGAACCCGGTGCACTTCTCAGCGCTGGAACCATTCCTGTGCTGAATCTTGTAAGCGGCGTAAAAGTCGGTGTCGGACTCGGCATCATCGTCATGAGTCTGTTCCTGGAGTGACCGGATGATCGTGTATACCATCGCGTTCACCTGCGTGGCGCTCAGCGCAATCGGCGTGTACGGCATACTTCGCCGGTCGCATATGATACGGATGGTGCTGTGCTTTAACATCCTCGAAGCGGCCGTGCTCCTGGGGTTATTGCTGATCGCCTATGATTCTGATTCGGTTTCACCTATTGTCCGGTTCGGGTCCGAGACCTACGTGTTACCTCTCCCCCACGCGCTTGCCCTGACTGCAATCGTCATCGGGGCGAGTCTGACAGCGCTGATGCTGACCATCATTGTACGCATTCACCGAAACCACGGGACC
>SKKC01000389.1 GCA_007121695.1 Spirochaetales bacterium
CCGTCGCTGCGTATCAGCGCACAGTCAATGTCCTCGGGAAACTCGAACTCCCGTATCTCGTGACTCAGAAGCTCGTGTAGCGACACCGGAATCCGTGTGGGAGTGTGTCCGGCCGAGAACACCATGAGCCGGTTCGACAGCTTTCGCGCCCGGCTTATCCCCGTGCGAAGCGATGAGAGAAGCTCCATACGACGTTCAGGCGGAACATCGGTCTCCATAAGCGAGATGCTTCCGAGCATGCCGCCAAGAATGTTGTTGAACTCGTGGGCAATGGTGCCGGCGAGACTGCCGATCCCCTCCAGCTGCCGCGCGCGTTCGTCGCGGGCGCTCTGGTCGAGGAAATCCGTCAAGTCGCGCAGCACGTAGATCGTGCCGTTGGAAGAGGATCCCCACCCGCCTATGGTGCGTATGCTGCACTCGATTGTCCGGCCGTCGGCATCGGCATGGCTGACCGTGTCCGCATTCGCGTCCAGCGCGTCGAGCCTGGGCGCTTCATCTTCCAGGAGATGCCCGGTGACCACCGAGCGATCCCAGGAGTAGAGCTCGGCTGCCGCCTGGTTCACGAAGCTGATGCGGCCAGACGGGTCGGTAATAACGACTCCTTCTCTCATGGCGTCGAGCGCCTGCAGCTGCCGGTTCTCGCGCATCCACAGCTGCCGGTGCACCAGCACTACCACAAGCGTTACCAGTATCAGCAGTACTCCAAGGATCAGCGGCAGCCGGGTCAGAATCACCGGTGTGAATCCGAGTTCCGTGTTTGTAGATATGCCGTATACGATACGCAGCCCAACGACGATCGTGATTCCGGGGGCAATAATGTATGCTGCCAGTATGCGTTTTCTGCCCGATAATCCCATTCACATATCCGTCGTTATTCCGACCTGGAATCGCGCCGAGCTGCTTGTGGACGCGATTCGGTCTGTCTCAGAGCGTTCCGTACCTATCACTCTTATTGTCGTCGACGACGGCTCACAAGACAAGACCGAATCCGTGCTTTCGAACCTGGCCTGCGACCATTCGCTGCACTACATTCGAGTCGCGCACGCCGGATTCCCCGGCCGCTGCCGGAACATCGGTGTCGAGGCGGCCACGACCGCGTGGGTGGCCTTCCTCGACAGCGACGACCGCTTCTGTCCGGACAAGCTCGGCAGGCAGATGGATGAACTCGCTCGCACGGGCTTGTCGCTGTGCCACACCCGCGAGCGCTGGCTGCGCGACGGCCGCGTCGTCTCGCAGTCGCACATGCGCCACGCGCGACGCGGCGATATCTTTCCGGACGCGGTGAAAAAATGCATCGTCGGCCCCTCAACGACACTCATGCGCCGCGAGCTCTTCCAGCGCTTCGGCGGCTATCGCGAAGACCTGGAAATCGCCGAAGACTACGAGTTCCTGCTTCGCCTCCTGGCCTTTGAAAAAATCGCCTATGTGGATGATGAACTCATAGAAAAGCGCGCTGGCCTCGCACCGCAGCTGTCGGAAAAGTACGCCCAGATCGAAGGCTTCCGCATACGCGCGCTCGCCGGATTCGTGGTCGACGTGGCGGCCGCCCGCCGCGAGGGCGGGCAAGGTGCCGCGGGTGGCGAGCACATCCACGGCGGGGGCGAGCCACGGGACGGCGGCGCACCACGCGACGGGGGCGGTGAACCCGGCGCGGGCGGCCTCGACGCACTTGTTCGCGTCGGCAGGCCGCCCGAACCCCGCTGGGGCAGCGTCGACCCCGCCTCCGTCCCGCAGGACAAGCTCGCCCTCGCGACCCGCGAACTTGCCCGCAAGTGCCGGGTGTACGCCCGCGGGGCGGCGAAGCGCGGCCGCGACGAAGAAGCCTCGTGGTACCGGGCCGCGGCCCGCGAGGCGGAGGCGCTCCACCCACACGCGTAGCGCTTCCAGTGCAATCAGAACGCGCATTCCCCTCGTATATACCAGTAAAGACTGGTATATTTGAAGGAGACCACGAATGGCGGATCGAGCAATGGAATTGCGATCAGAACATCTTGAACAGATAGGTAAATACGTACAGAGCCACCTCTCGGAGTGGCTGCCCCCACAGCCTGCGGTGGCGAGCGCAGAAAGCGTGCAGACCCTGCACGTGGAGATCGCTCGTGTGCAGGAAGAAGTGCGAGCGAACCGCGCCGTTCTCGAGAAGCACATCGAGTTCACCGAAAAGCGTTTCGAGCAGGTCGACAAGCGCTTTGAAGAAATGCAGCACAGCTTCGAAAAGCGCTTCGAGTCCATGCAGCACAACATGGACAAACGTTTCGAGCAGGTAGACAAACGATTCGAACAGGTGGACAAGCGCTTCGACGACCTGCATCGTAGCATCCGAAACGGTCAGTGGTTCATCGGTCTGCTCGTGACCTTTGTCATGGCAGCGTCCACGGCATTGCAAATTCTCCTGTAAGGCGGATCGAGCAATGGAATTGCGATCAGAACATCTTGAACAGATCGGACTCTATGTACGCGGAAACCTCGGAGCATGGTTCAAGGAGGCTAATCTCGACCGGGATATGGAACTCCGCGAACGAACGATACGTGTGGAAGAGGAACTCAAGAC
>SKKC01000023.1 GCA_007121695.1 Spirochaetales bacterium
CTCGTGTCGGGCTGAACTTCACGGAGCGCGGATTCGGTGTTCGTGGTGCGGTCGGGATCTCCGATCGGGCACGGAGTGCGGCTTCGCGCATGAAGCCGGACGATGTCGACTGGAACGCGATTTTCGCGCGCGACGGTGTGCGATGGTTCCATTGCGGCGGCATCTTCGCCGCATTAAGCGAAACCACCCCGGACGTTGTCCTCGCGGCGATGCGCGCGGCGAGAGAGAACGGTACCATCATCAGCTATGATCTGAATTATCGGCCCAGTCTCTGGAAACGCCTCGGAGGGCAGGAGGCAGCGCAGGCGATCAACAGAGAGATAGCCTCGTATGTCGATGTCATGATCGGAAACGAGGAAGATTTCACTGCCTGCCTCGGATATGAAGTGGAAGGGGTGGACGATAATCTGACCGAACTCGAGCATGCCGGTTTCGCCCGCATGATAGAGCGAGTGACCACCGACTACCCGAATCTGCAGGCGGTTGCAACAACCCTGCGTGGAGTGCACACCGCGACGGTGAACGATTGGGGGGCGATACTCTGGCACGAAGGGCAGTTTCACCTCTCGACACGGTACGAGCGACTTGAGATCTACGACCGTGTCGGGGGCGGAGACAGTTTCGCAAGCGGTCTCATGTACGGATTTCTGAGCGGGCTGACTCCGGCTGAAGCGCTTGAATACGGTGTGGCCCACGGCGCGCTCGCCATGACGACTCCGGGAGACACATCCATGGCACGCCTGAGCGAGGTTACACGGCTCGTTTCAGGGTCGGGAGCACGGGTTATTCGATAAGCACCTTTGCCGAAAGTACCAAAAGAGAGTACAACAGAGGGCCATGGACACCTTTTCTGATCAGGCCTCATACGAGGCGTGGATTGACGCAAACTGTCCCTTGCCCCGGGGCTTTCGTGTCGCGAGCAGTTCCCTGACCTTCGTTCCGGACGAGCGACCGACGCTTGAACCGTACCGCATGAATCTCAGCCTTATGCTGATGGACGAGCCGACGAACGCGTTTGCGGGAATGTGCACGCGAAACAGAGTTGTCGGCGCCCCGGTGCTTGTTGCGCGGGACATCCTCTCCGGTCAGTCGGCGCAGGGAGTTATAGTCAACAACCGCATTGCAAACGTCTGTGCGCCAAACGGCTTGTCCGATGCACGTCGTATACAGCAGGCTGCGGCCCGCGCTGCCGGATGCGACAGTTCGCTCCTGTTTCCCGTCAGTACGGGCATTATCGGGTGGAAGCTCCCGGTGGATCCTATGATCGCGACGATACCGGCCGTGTTCGAGAAACTCGCGTCCGGCACACCGCGTGACTTTGCCACTGGCATCATGACGACGGACCGGTATCCGAAGGTGGTCAGTATACGTGTCGGCGAAGGGAGTATTCTCGGCATTGCCAAGGGTGCAGGTATGGTCGAACCGGATCTCGCGACCATGCTCGTGTTTGTCATGACCGATCTGCGTGTCGACCGCGAAATGCTTCGGCGCGTGTTTTCCCGCGCCGTCGACGCCAGCTTTAACCGCATCTCGATAGACTCGGATCAGAGCACCAGCGATATGGCCCTTATGTTCAGCTCCGGCCGTGTCAACGGTGTAGACGAATCGCTTTTTGCACGAGGACTTGAGTCGGTCTGTCAGTCGCTCGCCAGGCAGATCGTACGCAACGGTGAAGGAACGGCCCATGTCATGCAGGTGAAGGTGTGCGGCCTGTCAGACGAAGCATCGTGCCGTGCGGTCGGAAAAGCAATCGTGAACAGCCCGCTCGTTAAGACGGCAGTGTACGGGAACGACCCGAATGTCGGCAGAATTGTCGGTGCGATCGGCAACCATCTTTCGAAAGCGGCCCCGGAGACCAATATTGACGCGCTCTCCGTGAGAATTGCCGACGAGCTCGTGTTTTCTGAGGGAAGCTTTCGCCTTGACCGCGAAAAGGAGATTACTCTATCCTCCTACCTGTCACGAGCGGCAATGAATCCCCGGGTGCGAGGATATCCGCAACATGACGTATGCGTCGATATATCTGTTGACTTCGGCACCGGACAGGCGGAATCGGTGGTCTGGGGCAGCGATCTGTCGGACGAATACGTGCATGAAAACGCTGATTACCGGACATAGGACATACAATTGGAACAGCAGGAAATTTCGGGCCATACTTCACAGTCGGACGTCACGGGTACCCACAAAGCCGAGCATGAACGCCAGGAGCGTGCGGGTCAGGAGTTCAAGGCGCAGGTTCGTAAAGCCAGTGAACAGCTCGCGGCGGTTCGCTCGGAGTTAGCGCGCGCAATCGTCGGCCAGCAGTCAATGATCGACGGACTTCTCATGGGGCTGCTCGTCGGAGGGCACGTCATGCTGGAAGGCGTGCCGGGTCTCGCAAAGACCCGCGCCGTCACGAGCCTTGCAGACGTGCTCGATCTTTCGTTTAAACGAATGCAGTTTACTCCGGATCTGCTTCCGGCGGACCTGACTGGCAGTCTGATCTTCCGTCAGCAGACCGGTGACTTCGTGCCGCGAAAAGGCCCGGTGTTTTCGAACATCGTTCTGGC
>SKKC01000057.1 GCA_007121695.1 Spirochaetales bacterium
CTTACCACGCTTCATAACCCCGATTTGACTTCTCAGGCTGAAAGCCACAGCTTAGAAGCAGGAGGGCAGTCATGAAACACGTATTTGCGCTATTTTCCGACGGTGCTGCCGCCGAAAATGCGGTCAAAAAGCTTGCAGACAAGGGTTTTGACACCAAAAAAGCAGAGATACACAGCCAGGACACAATAAAAGGTGGATCAGGCACGCCAACGGAACCTGCACCGAACATAGGTACGGTAGCGGGCGCTGCGGGAGCAGGAGTCGCCGGTGACAGCGGTATGGCCGGCGGTGGTGCTGCGGTCGGCGGCGTTGTACTCGCAGACAACACGATAGAAGGCTACCTCTCGAAGATCGGAGTCGACAGCGACGCGATACCGTTCTATATGCACGGGCTCAAAGAGGATGGTCACGTGGTGGGCATTGACGTCGCAAACGAAGACGCTGAACAGGCTCAATCGGTCCTGACCGACGCTGGCGGGCAGATTCCGCAGGCGAAATAAGCGGACCACCCCGTTTTCAAGGAACAGGGATTCAGCCGACAATTTCTCTCTCTCAGCTCAGGTACCGGGTGCTCGCATGTTTTCTGCCGCATATTCCTTGATGCGCGCTACTTTGGGTGCGCTTCGGCCGTTTTCGTCGAACGCACCGGTATTCGATATCCAGATTCGGGTCATCATGCGGGCGACGTGGCTGCCGGTAACCTGCTGCCCCATCGCTATGACGTTTGCGTCGTTGCTGAGCGCGGCCCGCTCGGCCTGATAGCAGTCGGTCAGCAGCGCACAGTAGATACCAGGGACCTTGTTTGCGGCTATCGAAGCGCCGATTCCGGTACCGCACATAACGACGCCCCGATCGTAGTCTCCACGGGCGACGGCCTCGCAGACCTCAATTACGACATTGGCGTAGATGGGATCGTCGGATCCGAAGTCCTCAACGGTGTGTCCGAGGGACTGAAGCTCGTCGACTACCTCGCCTTTCAACGGCGCCGCATTCGGGTCACATCCTATCGCTATCTTCATGGCGGTCTCTCCTTAATTGGCATCTGCACAAACGATATGGCTTGTTCGCCGGGTTTGCAACCGGCAGCTATTTTTATCGAAAAACCGGAACTACCTGCCCCGGCCCTGCTTTCCCTTGCGGTTCTTCGGACGCCGGTTCTGGGGCCTGCTATCCCCGGACGGTTGCCAGGACCCGCGGTTCTTCCCGCCACCGGGCCGCCGTCCTTTCCCCGCGGCTCTTCCGTAGCCGGGGCCGCGATCTGGAACAAGTTCCACGTGTATGGCAGTGCCCTGGTACGTGTAGCCTGAAAGCGCTGACTCGACGCGCTTTGCCATATCACCATCGACCTGAATTTCGCTCGAATCCGGGTTAATCGTAATGCGTCCAATACGGATGTTTCCCGAGCCGGTTGCCTTGTTCACGAGACCGATAATCTGAGGCGGAAGCACCGACTGCCGACGGCCGATATTGATCCGGAAGGTGACCATGGGGGCTGTCTGCGACCGTACGGGGCGGCTGCGTTCGTGTGTCGGGTTCAGGTCGGCTGCATCTGCATACTGTTCGAGAAAGCGGTTGAACTCGACCGATATGAACCGCTGCAAAAGCTCGTCGCGATCGAAATCCGCAAGCGAATCACGAACCGCCTGCAGATACGGCGCGACGGCCTCCTCGTTTACCTCGACGTCCTTCACCCGTTCAAGCAGTTCGAGAAGCCTGGCCTCGCAGATATCGTGTCCGCGGGGAATGCGCGCCTCCTCCATTTTTCTGCCTATGGCACGTTCGATGTGGGCAATGCGGTGACCTTCGCGCATGTGTACAAGTGCGAGGGATGCGCCACTCTTGCCAGCGCGACCGGTGCGACCGCTTCGGTGCGTGTACGAGGCGACCTCGTCTGGCAGATCGTAGTGAATGACGTGCGTGAGGTTGTCTACGTCGAGGCCGCGCGCCGCAACATCCGTCGCGACCAGAAGCGACGGGTTTCCTTCGCGGAAGCGGCTCATAACCGCATCGCGCTGGCCCTGGGCGAGTTCGCCGTGCAGCGCGTCGGCCGTGTACCCGTCGCGTGCCAGTCGCGCGGTCACGTCCTTCACCGTCTCGCGCGTACGACAGAAAATGATCGCGTACATCCCGGTCTTTACATCTATGAGTCGCCTGAGTGCCTCGTACTTGTCGTGCGCGTGCACCCGGTACACGTAGTGCGTGACCGTCCCGACACCCTGGTTCTTTTTTCCGGCGACGATCTCGTGCGGGTCCTTCATGTAGGTCGATGCAATTCGCGCTACCTCTGGAGGCATGGTTGCCGAGAACAGCAACGTCCGCCGATCCGGGTTCGCCGTTGCGAGAATAGCATCCAGTTCGTCCTTGAAACCCATGTCGAGCATCTGGTCTGCCTCGTCGAGCACCAGGAAGCGCAAGCCCGAAAGGTCAGCGATGCCCCGGTCGAGCAGATCCTTCAATCGTCCCGGCGTCGCGGTAATAATGTGTGCTCCCGCCTTGAGTTCGCGGATCTGTGCCGAGAACGGTGCCCCGCCGTACACGGTTGCGGTTC
>SKKC01000251.1 GCA_007121695.1 Spirochaetales bacterium
AAAGCATCTCTCGGGTATGCGCGCCGCGCCCCGAATTGTCCGTGCCGGAATTGCCCGGAACCGGACTCCGGGCCGATAGAACATCTATTTCCGGGCCTATGGAACCCCTCTGATCAGGAGTTCACCCGTTCGACGTACTCCCCGGATTCGGTATTTACCAGCACGCGGTCGCCTTCCTTAATGAACAGGGGAACCTTTACCTGCAAGCCGGTTTCCAGTTTCGCGGGCTTCGTTGCCCCGCTGACCGTATCGCCCTTCAGCGCTTCCGGTGATTCAGCGACGGTCAGAACCATCTTCAGCGGCAGTTTGATGTCGATGGCCTCACCTTCCCACGTGACGAGGTCGTAGCTTTCGCCATCGAGCATGTAGTTCGTCTTGTCTTCGAGTCCGTCTATGGGGACAATGAACTGCTCGTACGTTTCCGAGTCCATGAAATGGTAGCCATCACCATCCTGATACAGGAACTGTGCGTTGCGCTCTTCGACCGTCGCTTCTTCAACGGATTCATTCGTCTTTATCGTTTCGCGGAGAACCTGCCCGGTTTTCAGGTTCTTCATTTTGACACGCGCGAACGCCTGACCCTTACCCGGGTTCACAAACTCTCTCTCGACAACGAGATATGGGTCGCCTTTCAGGAGCAGACACACTCCCTTACTGATAGATCCTGCCTTTATCATGCATGTACCTCATTAATACTTCGGCCGCGAAGGAACACGACCGGTTTCAGTGCCGGATAGTATCATGCAGGGGAGAGAATATCACCCCCTCAATGGAAGATACACCGCAGATGGTCATGAGAAGCCGATCGAAGCCCAGCGCGCACCCAGCGCACGGTTCCGAGTTTTTCAAGGCGTCGCTCACCTCGTGGGCCGTCCGTATGGGTTCAGCACCGCGGTCCTGACGATACTCGTTCTGCCGGTGCATGAACTCCGACACACGGGACGGGTGCTGCTCTTCGGCGAAGCAGTTTGCGATTTCGCGTCCCTGAATGTAGAGCTCCCACCGGCGCCGGCTCGACAGATCGTCTGCGCGCCGGGCAAGCACCTCGGCCTGCCATGGATACTGTGTCAGAAAAACCGGCCGATCCCGGGGAAGTGCCGGTTCAATGTGGGCTGCCATAATGTAGTCAAACGCATCGTTCCATCGGGCGTCCGGGGAAACCTGGGCGTCAAACGCCCGGCACCTCGCCACAAAATCCTGTTCGTGGTCGGTCACCACGATGCCGGTATATCGTTCGAAGGCGTCCCGAACCGTCAACTCAACGGGCGAAGCGGAGAGAACGCGATTGGCACCGCATGCCTGCGCAGCGTGAGACAGCTGCGTGTCGCTCTGCAACGACCGGATATACGCCTGTGTTCGTGTCAGGAGCGTTCGCTCGTCGGCGGGGCACTCGTAATACTCGAGCATGGTGAACTCGGGATTATGCTGTTCGCCGAGACTTTCAGCGTTTCGAAAGCAGTGTCCGAGTTGATAGATACGTCCGCCAATCTGCCCGAGCAGCGGTTTCATGGACACTTCCGGCGACGGGATCAGATACAGGGGGACCGACCTGCCCGCGCGATACGGGTCTTCATAGCTGGTCTCGAACGGGTCGATGTGAGCTTCCGGAATAAGGCGCGGGCGTAAAACGGGGGTGTCGACCTCGAGGTATCCGGCGGTGTGAAAGAAGCTTCGGGTCTTGCGAAGGAGCGCCGACCGTACCGCAATGAACTCGGGCTGCATAGTCTGAACAGGGTAGCGTAAACATCCGTGACGCTGCAACGTGCTTCGGGTAGTATACCCCATGCCTCAGACACCGAAACCAGATTTTGTCCGTTCCGGCCAAGGTACGGCCGATTCCATAAAGTGGCACCTCAGTCGTCGGCAGCATCCCGATATGGACCCGTTCTGGGTTGCCGACATGGACTTCAGGGCGCCCACCCCGGTTCTCGACGCGCTGCGGTCGCGCCTTGCCGATGCGGTGTTCGGGTACTCGTTTGTCCCGGATACACTGTTCGAGACCTACGCGGCCTGGTCAGACCGGCGCTATGGGTACACGCCGCCGCCCCATAATACGTGGCTGCCCGGTGTCATGTCGGGTGTGCACGCTGCAGTGAACGCGTTCAGCGAGCCGGGCGATGGGGTCATTATCCAGCCACCGGTGTACTTCCCGTTCGCGCAGACCGTGCGCGATCTCGGACGAACGCTCGTCGAAAACCCCCTGATCGAGTCTGGCGGGCAATACCGCATGAATCTTGCCGAGCTCGAAGCGCAGGCGTCCGCCGGAGCAAAGGTCCTGCTTCTGTGTTCTCCGCACAATCCCGTTGGTCGCGTATGGACGCAGAAAGAACTCCAGGATCTTATGCAGGTGTGTGTGCGGAACGATGTGGTCCTGATTTCCGACGAAATACACGCCGATCTCATTGTGTCGGACGCCAGTTTTGTGCCCGCGGCACGTCTCGAGCCCGCCGGACTGAAGCTCGTGACCCTTGTATCCGCGACCAAGACCTTCAATATTCCCGGACTTCCCGGAGCCTTTGCGTACAGTCGCGATGACTCA
>SKKC01000404.1 GCA_007121695.1 Spirochaetales bacterium
AGACTGAACGTCGCCTGGAAGACTCGTTCCGGAGCGTCGGACATACGGCAGTGGACATGGGCGAAGACGAGTTCACCGACGGGCGGCCGCATCCCATGATTGAGCCATCGCTTCGTGCAGAACGTCTGGAGCAGGAGTTGCAGGATCCTGAGGTGGCCGCGGTCATGCTCGACTTCGTGCTCGGGTACGGGTCACACGAAGATCCGGTCGGTGCCATGGCCAATACGATACGGACGTATAGAGGTTCTCATCCCACCGGTGGTCCGGTGCTCATTGCGTCGGTGACCGGCACTCAGGCCGATCCCCAGCAGTTCCCGGCACAAATGGAAAAACTTGCGGATCTCGGAGTTCATGCGTACCGGTCGAACGCCGAAGCCCTGGCAGCAGTCAGGACAGTACTGAAGGAGCAAAGCAAATGAACAGCATGCAGACCCTCTTCGATTCACAGCCAGTTGTAATTAACGCAGGCCTTCGCGAGTTTGCAGATAACCTTCGCGACCGGGGATACGGGGCTCTCCATGTTGAATGGAAACCACCTGCCGGAGGAGACGAGAAGCTGTACTCCCTGCTTCGAAGCCTGAAACCGCTGTCAGAGCAGATCGATGCGGCGAACCGCGAAGCGGTCGACCGGATACTCGCGGCCGACCCGGTTCTCACCGGTATTCGTACAGCGGGCGACGTCGTACCGGGGCTTACGGGAAAAACCATTTTTCACGCCGGGCCGCCGATTTCCTGGGAACGCATGTGTGGTCCGCTGAAAGGTGCGGTTATCGGCGCGATTCTGTTCGAGGGCTGGGCTTCAGACGTCGCGGAAGCCGAGCGGCTTGCGTCGTCCGGTGATGTGAAGTTTGACTCCTGTCACCACCATGACGCTGTCGGGCCCATGACCGGCGTGCTTCCTCCGTCCATGCCGGTGTTTGTGGTCGACGACCGGACATCGGGCAAGCGCGCGTACGCGTCGCTGAACGAAGGGCTCGGGAAGGTGCTTCGCTTTGGTGCAAACGGTCCGGAAGTGCTCGAACGCCTGGCGTTCATGCGAGACGAGCTGCGGCCATTCCTGAACGAGCTTGTAGAGCGGGCCGGTGGAGTTGACGTGAAGCCCATTGTCAGCCAGGCGCTTCAGATGGGAGATGAATGCCACAACCGGAACAAGGCAGCGAGTGCGCTGCTGCTGCGCGAGCTCGTACCGCACGTACCGGCACTCGATTTCGCGCCGGAAATCGTACAACGCTGCCTGTCGTTCGTTGCATCCAACGAACACTTTTTCCTGAACCTGTCCATGGCAGCGGCCAAAGTAACCATGGACGCCGCACGCGGCGTCCGGTACAGCACCGTTGTTACGGCCATGACCCGCAATGGAACTGACTTTGGTATTTCGGTGAGCGGACTTGGCGAAACCTGGTTCACTGCTGCGGCGGACGACGTCGATGGCCTGTATTTCCCCGGCTATGGACCGGAAGATGCAAATCCCGACATGGGAGACAGTACGATCACCGAGACCAGCGGTATTGGCGGGTTCGCTATGGCAGGGGCCATACCAATCGTGAAGTTCGTCGGCGGTACCAGCGATGACGCCATTCAGTTTACACGAAGTATGTACACGATCACCGTCGCGGAGAATACCGCCTACGGGCTACCACCGCTGAACTTTCGGGGAACGCCGACAGGCATTGATATTCGCCGGGTGATTGAACGCGACGAACGCCCCGTCCTGAACACGGGGATTGCGCACCGTGAGGCGGGTGTTGGCCAGATTGGTGCTGGTGTAGCGCGAGCGCCTCATGGCTGTTTCGCCAGAGCGCTCGAAGCATTTGTCAAAAAATACACACCAGTATCGGAGGAACATCAATGAAGTACTTTGTAAAAAGCGACTGGAACGGCTTTTTTGGCCTGTTCACGAATAACCTGACAAACGTACTCGTTATGGCAACCCTGCTGTCCGTCGTGGTCGGCATGCCGGGTGACATTGTATACGGCCGCATTATCCCGGCTGTCGGACTCAGTATCCTCCTTGCGAGCGTGTACTACAGCTACATGGCCGCACGTCTGGCGCGACGCGAGAACCGGGACGACGTCACCGCTCTGCCGGCAGGCACGAGCGTGCCGCACATGTTTCTCATTGTGTTTCTGATTATCGGACCCGTGTACTGGGCGACCGGAAATGCATATCTGGCGTGGTCGGCGGGGCTCGTATGGGCCCTGTTCGAAGGACTCGTTGAACTTGCAGGAAGCTTTCTCGGCGCACGCGTCCGTAAGATTCTGCCGCGCGCCGCCATGCTCGGGTCGCTCGCGGGCGTGTCGATTACCTACATTGCACTTGACCCGGCGTTCAGTATTTTTGCGCTTCCCTACATTGGTATGGTGACCCTCGCCATTGTGCTGCTCGGGTGGGTCGGGAAAGCAAAAATGCCCCTCAATATACCGACCGGTCTGATCGCGATCGTCGTTGGTGTGCTGCTCGGGTGGGGTACCGGGCACATGTCAATCGAACCGCTCATCGCGAGCATACGCGACACGGGAATCGGATTTCCGGTTCCGAGTTTTCTTCGCTTCGCAGACGGCTTCGAACACGCGCTTCCGTTTTTAGTGAGCGCGGTTCCCCTGGGTATCTACAACTTCTTTGAAACAATAGACAACTGCGAGAGCGCAAGCGCAGCCGGGGACCATTACTCCACGAACGAGGCAATGGTCGCCGACGGAGTTACAAGCATTATCGGAAGCGTATTCGGAAACCCGTTCCCGACGGCCGTCTTTATCGGGCACCCGGGGTGGAAGGAAGCCGGGGCCCGAATCGGATATTCGTTTGTCGGGGGGATCGCGATTTTTCTGATGTCGATCCTCGGAATGATCTCCGTTCTCCTGAACGTCATTCCCGTGGAGGCAGTCCTCCCGATTCTGCTGTATATCGGAATCGTCATTACGACGCAGGCGTTCACGAGCGTTCCGTCGCGGTATGCACCAGCGGTCGTGCTCGCAATCGTTCCGTGGCTCGCCGACTGGACACGAAATGCGGTTGACATTGCTCTCGGTGCGGCAGATACCAGCGCGAGCGAGGTGGGAATGGCCGCGCTCGAGTCCGCAGGACTCCAGTACTTCGGCATGGAGCTTCTTGGCGCCGGCAGTATTCTTGTCGGAATCGTTCTTGCGACGATCGCGGCATTCGTCGTCGATCGCCGCTTTCTGGGTGCTGCCGTAACGAGCGTGCTCGCTGCGGCTGCTACATTCTTCGGAATAATTCACGCACAGGTGCTGACGCTCAACTCCAATCCGGGGATCGCTGCCGGATACTTGGGTATGGCGCTGGTCTTTGTGCTCTTTCATCTGAACACGCGAAACGAGGGAGAAAGGAGAGAAACAGTATGAGTGAGTCAAGAATAGAGGCCCGGCCGTTCGAGTTCACCTTTGATCCGGAACGGACTGCCGTTGTTATCATCGACATGCAGCGGGACTTCTGCGCTCGCGGCGGGTTTGGCGAGTCTCTCGGGAACGATGTCACACCGACAGCAGCGATAATTCCAACCGTACGAACAGTGCTCGATGCCGCTCGTGACCGGGGAATGTTTGTTATACACACCCGTGAGGGGCACAGGCCCGACATGAGCGATGTTCCGAAAGCGAAAAAACGCCGCAGTCCGGCTATCGGTGAACAGGGGCCCATGGGTCGCATCCTGATCCGCGGAGAATACGGGCACGATATTGTCGACGAACTGCAGCCGCTCGACGGCGAGATTGTGCTCGATAAACCGGGGAAAGGCGCGTTTTACGAGACCGACCTCGAGTTGATTCTCCGCAACAGGGGAATCGAGTCGCTGATCGTCATGGGTGTAACGACCCATGTCTGCGTCCATACAACGATACGCGAAGCAAACGACCGCGGGTACGAGTGCCTCATGGTCGAGGACGGTACGGCAACGTTTGATCCGCGCGACCAGGAAGCATCGATTCGAATGATCAACCAGCAGGGCGGCATCTTCGGGTGGACCGCCACGAGTAACGAGGTTCTGAAGGGCCTCTCGAACTGACACATATATCACGAAAGGGGAGAAGCAATGCTTGATACAATGAGGGGTGGGACCCCGTGGTGGACCAAGACCGACATAAACGGGTACTTCGGTCTGTTCTCAAATGTTCTGACAAACTTCCTTGCTGCGATTGGCCTTCTGGTGCTGATCGGCATGCCTGGAACAATCGTATTCGGTACCATCGTACCCGGAACCGCAATTGCAGTAGGTTTCGGTGGCATACTGCTGGCAATACAGGCCAAGCGCCTCGGGACACGGACGGGCAAGTCTGACGTGACGGCAATGCCCTACGGCCTCAGCGTTCCTCACTACTTCGCAGTCGCCTTCGGTGTAATCGGTGTCGTGTACTCGGCCACCGGAGACTGGACAGTCGCCTGGGCAACCGGTGTGGTGTGGAACCTGATACAGGGACTGATCATGGCGGCCGGCGCCTTTATCGGAATCTATATCAAGCGCTGGATTCCACGGGCGGCAATGCTCGGAGCTCTCGCAGGACTTGCAATTACATACATTGCAATGAACCCCGCCGGGTTGGTGTTCGCAACTCCGTACATAGGTATGATGTCCATGGCGATCGTCTTCGCGGGCTGGCTCGCGCTGAAGAAGATGCCATTCAGGATTCCAGCCGGTGCGTTCGCGATTATTCTCGGAACCATACTCGCCTGGGTCACCGGGCACATGAACCCCGCGGAGGTCACGCAGTCGCTGTCTGACATTGGCGTCAGCCTTCCGTCGTTTACCTTCCACCTGTTCGCGGTCGGGTTCGAGCAGATTGCCCCATTCCTGCCGGCCGCCATTCCACTGGCTATCTATGACTTCATTGAAAGCCTGGACAACCTCGAAAGTGCCGAAGCAGAAGGCGAGAAGTACAACGTGCCAAAAGCCATGATGGTTCCTGCTGGATTGACCATACTCGGATCGTTCCTCGGATCACCGTTTCCGACCATCATTTATATCGGTCACCCCGGCTGGAAGGCTGCCGGTGCGCACGTAGGCTACTCATGGCTTACTGGTGTCAGCGTGCTTGTCATTGCCTTCATCGGTCTACTGAATCTGGTCCTGAGCATTATTCCACTCGTGGCTCTGTTCCCGATTCTCATGTACATCGGAATGGTCATTGTTACGCAGGCCTTCGCGACAACCGAGCAGCGTCACATGCCTGCGGTAGCCCTGTCGTTCATGCCTCTGATCGCCGGGTTCGTGTCTCTGAACATTCGCAACGCCATTAACGCCGTCGGCGGCACGGTCGACTACGATGTGCTTGCCGCAGAGGGAATACCGCTTCTCGGATGGGAACGCCTGTCAGGAGGTGATATTCTGGTCGGCATGGTGCTGGCGTCGATTGTTGTGTTCCTGATCGACAGGCAGTTCCTGAAGGCTGCTGTCTACAGCCTGGCAGCATCCGTCCTGTCGTTCTTCGGTTTTCTGCACGCTGCGGAGATCGGTATTGGAACCGGCAGCGAAGCGGCGCTTGGATACCTCGTCTTCGGCGCGGTCATGCTTGCGATGCACTTCTACCGGAGCGAAGATAATGTGATGCCTGCAGGGACTGCTGCGGGTGAGACTGAGAACCCGTAGCCAGGAATACAATGGATATCTGCAGATGATCTTTCGGTTATCTGCAGATATAATCCGATGTCATGAGTATCTGGGCGCGAATTTCAATCGAGCGCAAGATTGGCTACGTGATTGCTCTGATTACGATCGCGATAATTGCGTCGGTCACCCTGGTCTTAAGCGTGCAGACATATCGTCAATTGTTGTCAAATAGACTTGAGACTGCGAGACGAAATCTTGTACTCGTACGAGAAAAGCTCGAACTTATCGGTGAATCAGTAGAGAGTTATTCAAAGGTAATTTTGACTTCGGCAGAAGTGCAGGATGTCCTTGTTGCGCGTGGTATTACATCCGGTCCCCCGGAGTTTACCACAATTACCCGACTTCATGCTCCGTTGAACAGCATAGTGTATCCTCGGTCGATCGTAGATGCCATCATCGTCCACGATTTATCCGGTTACTCGTACTTTTCCGGTCAGCTATCAGGCATCACTCCAATGTCGCATAGTCATCAGGAACGGCTCCTCACCCAACGCGGCGGTGTTATCTGGAACCCGACTCACATAAGCGGTTATACCCAAGGCACCAGGGAGATTCCCGTAATCTCACTATCCCGTGCCATATATGATTCCGATTCGGGGCGGCTGGTCGGTTTTATGGAGATATTCGTGGCCGAACGAAGCATTTCTGATGCGTACGCAGGTGTTGTGCTTGGTCCAGGCGGTACAATTGTCGTTACCGACGAACAAGGGATGATTATTTCTGCAACTGAGTCTGATGTGCTGTTCTCCGAATCTGAAGCGATTTCAGCATTATCGGAATATTCTCACGAGTCAACGACCCGCATACCCGGGGCCGGTGGCCGGCAGTATGTGTTTGCGGAACGACTTGCACCTCTTGATTGGTTCATTATTGGCACCCTTCCGGCTCGTGTCGTGGTTCGCGATATCCTGCCTGCACTGATCGTATTCGCCGTACTTGCTATTGCCGGTTTTCTTGCTGCCACAATCGCTGCTCGTTTGATAGCGACGTGGTTTTCGCGCCCGATCTTGCAGCTAGTGGAGACGATGAATGATGTTGCATCTGGAGATCTTGAGGTTCGCGTTCAGATAGAGTCCGAAGACGAGTTTGCCCTCCTCGGAAGGTCGTTCAACGACATGCTTGACCGTATGTCGGCGCTGGTTGAAGAAATACGCGAAAGCCACGAACACGAACGGACGCTGGAACTTCAGTCGCACCAGATGAAGATCAATCCGCACTTCCTGTATAACACACTCGACACGATTAGTGGTCTCGCGGAGACTGGCGCTCATACACAAATTCCACGTTTCGTACAATCGCTCAGTCGATTCTACCGAAGAATTCTCGGTGATGGGCGATCATTCGTGACAGTCGATGAAGAACTTGATGTGTGTCGCGATTTTCTGTCTCTACTTTCCATGCGCTATCCAGGACACTTTTCGTGGTCGATTGAGTCCGATTCCGGTGCAGCCGAAACAGCAATACCGAGATTGATAGTACAACCGATCGTTGAGAATGCCGTCTTTCACGGTCTGCGGCCGCAATCGGTTCCAGGGTCCTGCATCGTGCGGACACGGTCTGATGAAACGGGTGTATTGATTACTGTTTCCGACGATGGTATCGGTTTCACCCGGAACTACGATTCGATGGAAACAGTGGAAATCTCGCGTGGTCTCAGTCCGAACGGGGTAGGATACGGTCTGGCAGGGGTTCGAGAACGATTGCAGTTGTTCTATCGTCGCTCCGATCTGCTACTTGTAGAGTCAGAGCCGGGTACTGGAACAACGGTATCGATACGGATCCCGTCCTTGAAGCCTTGATATGTTGAAACGAAACACAGAGTCGTTCATGACAGTTCTACTCGTCGACGACGAACCGATTATGCTCAAGCGTCTGAGGATGATCGTGCCGTGGGATGATCTGGGATACAGCCGTGTTCTTGAAGCGCAGGATGGAGTTCATGCTCTAGAGATTCTTGCGGGTACAGCCGTCCATCTGGTGATTAGCGATCTGGTAATGCCACGGATGGATGGTATTGGGTTGATAGAAGCGACTCGCCTGTTAAATCGCGATATCGCGTTCATCGTACTTACCGGGCACGACCAGTTCGAGTACGCCCGCCGATGTCTTCGCCTTGGCGTTAGAGATTACGTTTTAAAGCCTATCGATACTAATGAACTTGTGCATGCTATCCAGGCTGCCGAACGTGAGACTATCCATCCTTCGTCAAAGACAGATCACGGGGTTCAAGGCGAATTGCCTTCATTGTCTCAGATATGGGCTCGTTTGAGGCCATCATCTAATGAAATCATCACTGTAGTTGCTCTGGCATTTCCGAAATCGTTGTCACATGTTATGGAAAAACTGCCGACAGTGCTTGCTCAGGCTCGAGATCACGTCCGTACAATAACCGCCAGGCAAACGGATGAGTGTGTGAGCATGTTTTTCGTTGGTTCTGAGTCCGAATGTACACGGGTTACAAGAATGCTTGAACAAAGGCTCCAACCTTTAAAACCCGGTGTCGTGACACTTACATCGGGGAGTGCGCACGGTTTTGCCAGCCCGCAGCTTCAGGAGAGTATCGAGCGCGCGGGTGACCTGTCACGCAACAGACGATTGTTCGATGGTAGTAATGTGTCCGTCGAAAAGGATCAGTCTGTCTGGAGTAAGGAATCAAACCGCCTGATCGAGCCGGACCGGGTGCGAGGGCTAGAAGTTCAACTTACCGCGGCACTACTTCGTCAGGACAGACAGAACGCGGGTTCAGCTCTAAAAAACCTTATCGATCTGGTTGTCGACTCTGCCCCGGATTATCGGGTTCTCGAGTATGCGCTTTCAGATCTGGTGATGTATCTTTCAGCATATACTACTCGGGGAGATCTGAACGTTTCGCCGCGGACGGTTTCAGCACTTCTTCGCGAATCAGTAACTATAGAGGACGTGTATGCGAGAATGCGCGACCTTATAGAGGATAATTTTTTGTCCCCGCGCGCGGCCGCGAATGCATCTCCGGTACAACATGTGGATGCCGCGAAGCAATATATCGAAGAGCACTTCAGCGAACCGGGTTTGACCCTGCCTGCGATCGCCGACGCCGCATCTTTGCATCCCGGATACCTTTCTACGCTCTTTCCGCAGTACGTTGGGAAGACGGTTGTCGAGCATCTGACTGACAGGCGACTCGATCATGCGGTAGAGCTTATGCGATCGGGATGGAACCGGCTTACCGAAATTGCTGAAGCATCCGGGTATCGGGATCCGTACTATTTCAGTCGATGCTTCAAACGTCGGTATGGCGAGGCACCATCTTCGGTGTTACGAAGGTTCCGCGGGTAGATCCATAGTACCTGATCTGAAAATTATCCCAAAATTCCTGAATAGCATCCATTCTTTGATCCGTATTTTTGCATGAGAATCAACATGCATAACGAAGTACACCACATGAAGGAGGGTGAAACATATATGCGTATTCAAAGATATCTCGCAGCCTGCGTACTATTGGTCGTAGCTGCAGGATTCGTTTTTGCTGCTGGTGGTCGGGAGTCGACCGATGGACAGATCGAAATTCGTGTTCTGACGCGTTGGGCCTCTGATGCACCGCACGAGGTAGCATTTCAGGACTTATTGCGAGAGTTCGACGAAATGAACCCGAACGTCACTATTGTCGATGAGTCTGTGGGCGAAGAGATCGCTTTCAACGACCGTCTGCGCACTTCGATTGCAACCGGTAACACTCCAGATGTTGTATACACACTTGGTGGAGCCGCATTTCGCGAATTCGCGGCTAATGGTGTGTACCTCGATCTGCAGCCACACCTTGACGCAGACCCCGAATGGCGAGACTTCTTTTTGCCGCTCTTCGAAAATTGGCAGTTTGAAGATCTTGAAGGCACCTTTGGCGTACCGTACGAGAGCTTTGGGGTTGGTCTGTTTTACAATCGGCAGTTGTTCGACGAACACGGCTTAGACGCACCTCGGACAATAGAAGACTTTGAACGTGTCGCTGACGCATTTCTTGAGGCTGGCATCGTACCGCTACAGATAGGTAATCAGAGTCCGTGGCGAGGCGGGCATCTTTTTACGAACATGATGCTGAAACGTCATGGAGCGGGCATCGTGTCTGATCTCGCTAATCGGAATACTAGTTGGGACTCGGCTGAAGTTATCGAAGTTCTTGAGCTTCTTGACGATTGGCACAGTCGTGGGTATTTCGGTCCGAATGTCGTAGCTGGTACTCACAATGAAGAGCAGTCCGCTTTTC
>SKKC01000208.1 GCA_007121695.1 Spirochaetales bacterium
CGGACTTGCCATGCTGCAGAGCTATCTGACCTGTACTGACTGATGCGAGGTGCCACGTGCTTGAAAAACGAGTAGTAGTCTGTCTGGATGTTCGTGACGGTCGTACCACCAAGGGCGTGCGTTTCAAGGGAAACGTAGACATAGGGGACCCGGTTGAAATGGCTCGCCGATATTACGAAGCGGGTGCCGATGAGCTTGTGTTCTACGATATTACCGCGAGCGCTGAAGACCGGGGAATCATGATCGACGTCGTGCGCCGTGTCGCCGAGCAGATCTTTATTCCATTCAGCGTCGGCGGTGGCATTTCCGATGTCGAGGCGATGCGGGACGTGCTCCTCGCGGGGGCGGAAAAAGTCAGCGTAAACAGCCAGGCAGTACGAAATCCGTCGATTATTGACGCCGGTGCGCGTCGCTTCGGCAGACAGTGCATGGTCCTCGGAATGGATGTTCTGAAGGACGACACGATGCCATGCGGGTACCGTGTCGTCATACAGGGCGGACGTACTCCGACCGAACGGGACGCCCTGGAATGGGCATCCGAAGCTGTTGACCGTGGTATTGGCGAGATAGTGTTGAACAGCATAGATGCGGACGGTACCCGAGACGGGTACGAACGTTCGGTGACGCGCATGATAAGCGAGGCTGTTCCCGTCCCTGTAGTGGCGAGCGGCGGGGCAGGAACCCCTGCCCACGTTTCGGATGTGTTCCTGAACGGCACGGCGGATGCTGCCCTTGTGGCGAGTATGGTTCACTACGGAGACTATTCGGTACAGGATATCAAGCTCGAGATGCAGGCCCATGCGATTCCCGTGCGTATGCACTGGTAAATCGTACTTCTTGGTTGCCGATACGCCATCGCATCGCTATAATATCTCACAACAATATAGTATTTGTCCGGTATAGGAGATGTGGTGGTATGCCCAGCTACGATTATGAGTGCAAGTCGTGCGGTCACAGTTTCGAAGAGTTCCAGTCCATGTCGGAAGCGCCGCTTCTGAAGTGTCCGTCGTGCGGAAAGCGGTCACTACGCAGGCTCATCGGTGGCGGAATGGGGATAATTTTCAAAGGCAGCGGCTTCTACGTAAATGATAACCGGTCTGCAGGAAAAAACGGTACCAGTTCTTCTTCGACTTCAACAGCAAAGACGGCCGATTCGGGCTCGACTGCGGGTAGCAGCGAAGCGAAAACTGCCTGAGCGGTTGGGGCCGGTTTGCAAGGGGGAGGTTAATGGATACCGTAAAGATAAAGACCAGAGCCTCAGAGCGCGAGGAAACCCTGAGAGACGTATCGCAAAAACTCAAGGTGTGCGGTCATCCCGTACGTCTTGAGCTTCTGTGTGCAATCGCGAAAGAACAGGATCCCTGCGTTTCAGAGCTATGGGTCTGTGTGCAGCAACCGCAACCCGTGGTGTCCCAGCATCTCGCTGTTTTAAAAGACAAGGGAATCGTCAGCTCCCAGGTGCAGGGAAACCGTCGCATTTATTCCATTTCCGACCCATACATTCGGCGTCTGATTCTTTCGCTCAAAAGCGAGTTCGGCGAGTTGTCGCGTGCAGCCGCAGTAGCTGATTCCTGACCGTCTACGGCAATGAACGAGTATCTACACGTCTGGGAGACTATCTCGACCGGGCAGGGCGAGAGCCATGTCGGGCGCGTCACGCGTTCTGATGTTGCACGCGGCATCGAATCCGCGTTATGGGTCTGCGACACGAACACAGCGCCTTTGTTGCCATCGGAAATCCCGCTGGAGTCCTGCGTCGTTGTGCCATCTGGCGAGGCTTCGAAAGACTGGCCCGAGGTGCACCGTGTACTCGAGGCGGCGCTACGCCGTGGAATGGACCGGAACTCTGTGTTTGTCGCGTTTGGCGGGGGAGTTATCTGCGATCTGACCGCGTTTGCGGCAAGCATATACCTCAGAGGCGTGCAGGTTGTACTCATTCCGACGACGCTTCTTGCCATGGTGGACGCCGCGGTCGGTGGAAAGACTGGCATAAACTTCAGCGGATACAAGAATATGGTCGGGACCTTCCATACGGCGTCAGAGGTTCGGGTCTGCGAAAGCTATCTTGCAACCCTTACAGACGAGGAGTATTACAGCGGTCTGGCTGAAGCCATTAAGGCTGCCGTGCTTGGAGACGCATCGCTCCTGTCCATGCTCGAAGAATCTTCGGCACAGATAAAACAACGCGATCCCGCAGTGCTTCTTGACGTCTGTCGACGTGCGATTCACGTGAAAGCCGATATCGTACGTGCCGACTACCGGGAGTCAGGGGCTCGTGCGTACCTGAACTTCGGGCACACCTTTGCTCACGCGCTCGAGACGGTCTCCGGATTTGGAACCTGGACTCACGGGGCTGCAGTTGCGTGGGGAATGGCGCAGGCTCTCGAACTCGGGGTGGAGGCCGGCCACACACCGGACACCCACGCGTCCCGCATCATCGGACTGCTACAGGCCTACGGGTATCACACGGCAGCGGTCAAGGAAGATACGTCGGCGTTGATCAGCGCCATGTCGCAGGACAAGAAGCGCGC
>SKKC01000107.1 GCA_007121695.1 Spirochaetales bacterium
CCGGAGGGTCTGCTTGTTACAAACGAAGGGTTTCCGGTACTCGGCGAGAACGGTCATATCTACATTCGGGAGAATAACTTTTATGTAGACGAAGATGGCCGCGTGTTCGAGAATCCGGAGTTCGCCGAAGACCCCGATCGGCTGATCTCGATGCGGGAGAACCAGTGGGCCGACTCCGAAGAAGTGGACCGATTGCAGCTGGTGTCGGTACGACGGGTCAGATACCTCGAGAAGCAGGGTGGCAGCTTCTGGAATACAAGCTGGGAGAGCGGGGAACCTCAGATTCTGCCTGCGGGCAGTCGGCCAGGAGTTCTCCAGGGCTTTGTCGAGACATCAAACGTGAATCCGATTACCGAAATGGTTCAGATGATAGAGGTAAACCGGGCCTACGAGGCGAATCAACGAGTTATTCAGACGCACGATGAGGCGACGCAACAACTGTTGAACACCGTATTGCGAGTGTAATGATCACATGAACAGGAGACTATAAAAACATGGTACGCAGTCTGTACACGGCCGCCAGTGGCATGAACGCCCAGCAGTTCAATATCGATACGATTTCCAACAACCTTTCAAACGTGAATACGTTCGGGTTCAAGCGAAACCGTGCCGATTTTCAGGATCTGATCTATCAGACCATACGGATGGCCGGAACCCCGGCTACCGAAGTTACGCTCGTACCGGTCGGCGAGCAGGTCGGTCACGGAACGCGGGTCTCAAGCACACAGAAGATCTTCCAGCAGGGGTCACCCCGAGAGACGGGGGTACCGACCGATTTCGCAATCGAGGGAGACGGCTTTTTTCGGGTGATAGATTTTGATGGTGATTACTCCTACACGCGTGACGGAAGCTTCAAGATTGACGCGAATGGGCAACTCGTTACCGCGTCGGGCTATAGAATGGTGCCCGAAATCATTCTTCCTGAGGGTTTTATCCAGGATAGTCTGAATGTTACTCAGGAGGGCAGGGTGTTCGTCGCAGTGCCGGAGCTCGACGATCCCATCGAAGTCGGCCAGCTTGAACTGTACCGCTTCGTGAACCCTGCAGGGCTTAGTGCTGTCGGAGGCAACCTCTTCCGTCCTGGTGCGGCGAGTGGTGAAGCCATAGCGGGAATCCCCGGCTTCGAGGGGATGGGGCGTATCCTTCATCGGTTTATCGAAAACTCGAACGTCTCGGTTGTCGATGAGATGGTGAATATGATTGTTGCCCAGCGCGCATACGAAATGAACTCGCGTGCGATACAGACAAGCGATGACATGCTCGGTATTGCGAACGCACTGAAGCGATAGGCCAGAAGAGGAGTGAGCCGGAATGACAGGAATTGAGGCAGTATTATCGCGCACCCGTGCATCCGGGTCGCTTGGACCAGCTATTCCAGGCTCGGGTGAGACAAATGAACTCCGTCGGGTGGCGCAGGAGTTCGAGTCGCTGTTCATTAAGCAGATGCTCGACACCATGCGATCGACCGTGGATCGCTCCAGTTCGCTTCTCCACGGAGGGCAGGCAGAAGAAATATTCGAAGACATGCTCTTCGAAGAATACTCCGTACTTATGGCCCGAACGCAGAGTTTTGGTCTTGCCGACATGATCTATGAGCAGCTGAGCGAGGGTGGGGCGCACTCCCGGTCCGAAGCCGCGCGAGCGTACGAGCAACACTCATCCGCATTTTGATTCGGGTGTTCACTTCTGTGCACCCCTGTACACCCCTGTTCGTATCAAAATGTATACACTTCCGTCGTGTTTTTGGTGCATTCTTTTTCCTTTCCCCCTAAGTTGTTTCAGGATATATACATAGAAAAAAATACGGAAAAATGACTGGTTGGCATGATGTTTGCATATATTCATGCAGGAGAATGCATCATGAATACGAAGCAAAAAACCGTCAGCTCCCAGGAAAACTCCGTGCAGGCGTACTTTGATCAGATCAAGCACACGCCGCTTTTGACATTCGAAGAAGAAGTTGAACTCTCCAAGCGGATCTCGCGTGGAGATGATGAAGCAAAACAACACCTTATCGAAGCCAACCTCCGACTTGTAGTAAAGATAGCCCGCTCTTACGTTACGCAGGACGTCTCGTTTCTCGACCTGATACAGGAGGGAAACCTTGGCCTTCTGCGTGCAGCGGCGAAGTTCGATCATCGAAAGAACGTCAGGTTTTCGACCTACGCGTCGTTCTGGATCAAGCAGGCGATTACGCGCGCAATGTCCAACAAACGACGGCCAATCCGGCTTCCGCATCGAAAGGAAGACGCGCTGAAGCGTATTCAGCGCAGCTATAACACCCTGAGCCAGAAGCTCATGAGAACCCCGTCCATAGACGAAATCGCCCTGGAGCTGCATATGCGGCGGGAGGATGTGGTCGAGATACTCGGTTACTCGTCCGGTGTCGCAAGTCTCGATACCGAGATTAACGAAGACGCGGGGACGCTGTACGACGTCTGCGAAGATAACAGCTATTGTCCCGATCAGGACGTCATGAGCGGTGTCGTTCGCGATGAAACCCGACGGGTTCTCGAACGCCTCATGGAAC
>SKKC01000433.1 GCA_007121695.1 Spirochaetales bacterium
ATATGCAGGTTGCCCTTTGGGGTGCCAACGCAGCCGGTTGCGGTCAGTCGGGCCGAGGTTGTTCAGAAGCGGGGGGGGAACCCGTTTATGGAGCTTTCAGTGCCGGAGGCTGTCGTGCGTTTCCGCCAGGGGTTCGGGCGCCTCATGAGACGAAAAACAGACCGGGGAATCGTTGCCGTCACTGATCCGAGAATTATCCGAAAGCGCTACGGCGGTATATTCATGGAGAGTTTGCCGGGCGTTTATACCGTTACGGCGGACACGTCAGAACTCATGCAGCGCATAGAGCAGTTTTACTTCTAGGTACCGCCCGCACTCCTGGTTTTACAGTGGGGAGAAAAAAAAACGCCGGCACTGCCGGCGTTTTGAAGTGCGTATCGATGAAAAGATCAGCTCAGTACTGCGAGTATGTCGGCTGCCTTGATGATCAGGTACTCGACTCCGTCGACCTCGACGCTGGTTCCGGCGTACTTGTCGTACATGACCTTGTCGCCAACCTTTACCGTGATCGCATCCGTGTCGTCGCCGATTGCGTCGACCACGCCGGTCTGGGTCTTTTCCTTGGCAGTATCAGGGATGAACAGACCACCCTTGGTCTTTTCTTCTCCCTGTTCCATTTTAATAAGCACGCGGTCTGCAAGTGGTGTGACCTTCATAGCTTCCTCCTGTTCTATGTAGAATGATTGAGATAATCCACAATATTCTGTGATTCTCCGTGAATATACGTGCTACCTGCCGCTCGGTCAAGAGTAAATTACGTTTCTCTGGTGCGTTCGCGCACCGGCAGGCGCACCTGGTGCATCATATGTGGCAAAATGATCCACATACACGCCGTTTAGACCTCGTTGTGTCAGAATTACACGATTGGTTCCGCCCGATCATTTCGGTCTTTTCTCAACGACCATCTTAAATGCTTAATATATAAAGAATTAAAACATTTCTGAATACGTATTCAGCTTGGCACGCTGGTTGCAAAGAACTTCGTGTACACCAGGTACGCGCATACTACAAAAGGAGACGAGCCTACATGAGCGAAACGGCCACAACAGCACGCAGGACAACATACAGCAGGAGTTCACGAGACGACGAAAACATCCTCTCGATTTACCTGAAAGAGATAAACCGGATACCGCTCCTTACCCGGGATGAAGAAACGCATTACGCGCGTCTCGCTGCCTCGGGAGACAAGACAGCGAAAGACAAGCTTGTGCAGGCGAACCTTCGTTTTGTCGTGAATGTCGCAAAGAAGTACCAGAATCAGGGACTGCCGCTTTCGGATCTGATCAGCGAGGGAAATATCGGTCTCATGAACGCGATCGAGCGGTTCGACGTGGAAAAGGGGTACCACTTTATTTCGTATGCGGTCTGGTGGATACGTCAGGCCATACTGAAAGCAGTCTGCGAAAAATCACGCATGATCAGATTGCCACTGAATCGGGCGAACGAACTTGTGCAGATAGAGAAGGTCAGGAAAGAGCTTCACGGGCGGCTCGGCGAAGAGGAAGAGATTCGCCAGGTAGCGAAAACCCTGAACATGAAGGAAGGACACGTCGCCGACCTTATCAATATTTCGCGCGAGCTCGTAAGCCTCGAAACTCCGGTATACCAGGAAAAGGATTCGAGCAGCCTGAGCGATTTCATTGAGGACGCCGGATATCAGTCGCCGGTTGAGGCTGTCATGGAGCAATCGCTGAAGGAAGATATCAATCTGATTCTTTCGACGCTTACAGACAAGGAAGCAGAAATTATTGAGTATCGTTTCGGACTGAACGGAAAGAGTCCGCTGTCGCTAAAAGAAATTGGTGACCGCTATCACCTGACGAAAGAGCGGATACGACAGATCGAAAAGAAAGCGTTGAAGCGGCTCCAGCACCCCCGCAGAAGCGCTCTGCTCGAGTCGTACATCGCATAAGCGTATCTAAATATCGCAGTTACACGTATAATGCAGGGGCGGATTGTCATTACTTCGTTGACAGTTCGCCCCTGTTCTTTTAACGTCATATTCAAGCAGTATTCTATTCTAGGAATCCAATCGTAATTACCTTGGGGGTAACAATTTCATGGCAACTCAGCATGTTTATTTTTTCGGTGGCAAGAAGGATACCGAAGGCTCAGCAGGAATGAAGGAGCTTCTCGGCGGTAAGGGTGCAAACCTGGCCGAAATGTCCAAGATCGGTGTGCCGGTTCCACCCGGCTTTACCATTTCTACGGAAGTATGTCGGCAGTTCTACGAGAACAACCGGAAGTATCCGAAAGGCCTGAAAGAGCAGGTCGAGGCAGCTGTCGAACGACTCGAAAAAAAGATGGGTAAGAAACTCGGAGATCCGAACGACCCACTTCTCGTCAGCGTTCGCTCCGGTGCCGCAGCATCCATGCCGGGTATGATGGACACCGTTCTGAACCTGGGCATGAACGACGACGCGGTTTCGGGACTCACCGCTGTCACAGGAAACGAGCGGTTTGCCTGGGATGCGTACCGCCGATTCATTAACATGTTCGGAAACGTCGTGAAGAACGTC
>SKKC01000104.1 GCA_007121695.1 Spirochaetales bacterium
CCTTGCTCGACCCGGGAGTTACCCGGTCTAATACACGTACAGACAGGAAACAGAAAACCATGAAAACACTCATTGCATACGCGACCCGGTACGGGGCGACCGAGAAAGCGTCCAGGTTGCTTTCGGAAGAACTCGAGGGTGATGTGCACCTGTGTAACCTCTCGCAGGATCCGGCGCCGGATATTTCAGGCTACGACAGGATCATTATCGGTGGTTCGATCTATGTCGGTCAGATTCAGGATGATGTAAAAACGTTCTGCACCGAGAACCTTGCATCGCTTCAGCAGAAGCCGCTTGGTCTGTTTATCTGCTGTGGAGACGAGGATCGCGCGCAGGAGCAGCTGGAACAGAATTTCGATGCGGCCCTCATGGCGCACGCGACCGCAGTCGACTGCTTCGGCTATGAGTACGACTTTGCCAAAATGAACTTCCTGTTCCGCCTCATTATCCGCGCAAAGGCCGGTGTCAGGCAAAGCGAGTCGAGGTTGCGAGCCGAACGTATCGGTGCTTTTGCACAGGCTTTTAATACCGCAACAGAATAAACGATACAATAGCGCTTTCTGTAAGACGAACTTTTTCCTTCCGCTATGTTATAATCCCGACGAGAAACGACCGGCATGAATCGTCTATACAACCGTTTCAAGTTCACGCTCGAAAAACTGCTGCTCCGCGGTGCCCGGTATCAGCTTCTGCTGATCGCCATACTCATTGCCGCGGTATCCCTGACCGCGGGGTATCTTGTATATACACAGACCAGTTCGTTCGCGGTTTTCAGCGACGCGGCCTGGTGGGCGTTTCTGCGGCTGTCCGATCCAGGCTATCTGGGAGATGATGAAGGTCTATTTCTACAGGTCGTTTCAACGCTTGTTACCGTGCTGGGTTACGTCCTGTTTCTCGGTGCGCTCATTGCGATCATGACACAGTGGCTGCACGGAACCATACGACGTCTCGAGCTCGGGCTTACGCCGATAAGCCAGAACGATCACATCCTCATTCTCGGGTGGACCAACAGGACGCCGGCGCTGGTTCAGGAGCTCGTGTCGTCGGAGGGGAAGGTAAAGCGTTTCCTCAGGCGCATAGGAGCGCGGCGGCTGCACATCGTCATTCTCGCAGAAGAGGTGACGACCGCGTTGCACCTCGAGCTGAAGGAAAGCCTTGGCAAGCTCTGGAACGAACGACTCGTGACCTTTCGTTCGGGATCGCCGTTGCGCGCGGACCACTTGAATCGGGTCGACTTCGTGCACGCAGGGGTCATCATCCTGCCTGGATCTGACGCTCCTTCATACGACACCGACGGGGTGGAGGGAGCCGAAACGCTCGACACCCGCACCATAAAGTCCCTGCTGACCATGGCCAACTACCGGGAGGAACACGGGTCCGACCGCCGACCACTGGTGGTCGCTGAGCTGATCGACGGACGAAAAAGTGGCATAGCCCGCACCGCCTTCGGCTCGGACATGGAGCTCGTGGCAAGCGACGAGGTCATTAGCCGTCTCATGGCGCAGAATATCCGTCACGCAGGCCTGTCCCGGGTCTACACGGAGCTTTTGACCCACAGCCTCGGGAACGCGATATATGTGCGGGAACTGCCGCGACTGGCTGGCAGGTGTATCCACGATCTTGCCGACGCGTTTCCCGAAGCAATCGTGCTCGGGGTCCTGCGCGAGGTGGACGGCGTATTGCGCCCGCTGCTGAACCCGCCAGACGGGTTCACGATTGAAGCGAACGATCGCGTGGTATGTCTGGCCCGAACATGGACCGACACCGAACCTGAAGCGTCGATCGTCGCGAAGAAACAGACACGAACCCGCTTGCCCGTCGTTTCGGGTGCCTCGGTACAGAAGAAGATTCTCGTACTCGGCTGGAACCACAAGGTTCCCGCGCTTGTCCGGGAGCTGCACAGTTACGAAAACGAATCCTGGGATATCGACATACTCTCGCTCGTATCGGCGGGCGAGCGCAGCGCGTACATGGTGCGGCACGGTATGGCGACTGATACCGGGGCGCTGCGGCATATCGAAGGCGACTATACCTCGTCGGCAGACCTGCGGGCTGTTCACCCCGAGCGCTACGATACCATTCTTTTTCTGGCGAACAACTGGCTTTCATCCTACGAAGAATCCGACGCGCGTACGATTCTGGGCAATCTGGTGTTGCGGGAGATACTTTCGACTCACGCCTCACAGCCGTCCGTTCTCGTGGAACTGCTCGATCCGGAAAACAGGGAACTGTTTTCCCGGACGCGGGCTGAAGTGCTTATCAGCTCGCAGATCATTAGCCACATGATTGCCCACGTTGCGCTCCGGCACGAACTGAACGACGTCTTCGAAGAACTCTTTACCGCCGGTGGAGCAGAAATATCCTTCAGGCCGGTGTCGTACTACGGTTTTTCGAGGACCGACCTGACCTTTCACGAGGCCGGGGCTCATGTCAGCTCCTGTGGTGATATTCTGCTTGGATATCGCTCGACAGCGCCTGCCAACGGCAATGGAGGCGCGGTACACCTGAATCCTGCCCAC
>SKKC01000093.1 GCA_007121695.1 Spirochaetales bacterium
AGCAGGCGAGCATGATCCCGCGGCGTGCCATCCCTCGCGAACAGCTCGTCGAAAAAGTGGCCCGGGTCGTAGTTGTTGAAAATCACGAACCTCAGTGTACGGAAAGCCGCATGCAGAAACAAGCGCTGTTGATCAGGAGTCGAAAACCCTGATTTCGACTGGAGCCTTGGCCTGCCGCTTCAGAATGTCGTCAAACAGACCTTCAGCGGCACGGAACACATCGCCACAGGCGGCGAGTTCGTGACTGTTGAAGCGGCCGAGCACGTGGCTGTGTACCGGACCGCTTTTCGGGCGCGAGATTCCGATCCGGAGCCGGGCAAAGTCCTGGCTGCCGATTCTCTGTGCGATATCCCGCAAGCCTTTGTGCCCCGCCATTCCGCCCCCGCGACGGAACCCTATGGTTCCAAATGGCAGCTCCACGTCGTCGTGCGCGACGAGTATCTCTTCGGCTGCGACCTTGAAGAACACCGCGGCTTCCGAAACCGACACACCGGACCGGTTCATGAACAGGGCGGGTCGAAGGGCCGTGTACGGGACACCGCTGCGGGACTGGCGCACCAACAGGTAGTCGGCGTGAAACTTGCTCTGCCAGGTCGCGTGCGCGAGATCGGGAAGATGGGCGGCAAGCATGTAGCCTGCGTTATGCCGGGTGTCGCGGTACTGACGCCCGGGATTTCCGAGAAACACGCACAGGCGAATATTCGGACTGTTCATTAACCTTGCCTCCGCATGCACAGGCACGCTACTATCAAACCCTGACTGGAGACAAGATATGAGTATTCACATAGGTGCCCGCGAGGGCGAGATCGCCGAAACCGTTCTGCTCCCGGGTGATCCGATGCGAGCCAGGTTTGTAGCCGAGAATTTTCTCGAAGACGCCCACTGCTATACGGAGGTCCGGGGAATGCTCGGGTTTACCGGAACATATCACGGGAAGCGCGTGTCCATTCAGGGTACCGGCATGGGACAGCCGTCCATGTCGATTTACGCGACCGAGCTTATCCGCGATTACGGCGCAAAAAACCTTATTCGGGTCGGTTCCTGCGGGTCTCTGACGGACAACGTGAAACTGAAACAACTCGTCTTTGCAATGTCTGCGTCTACGGATTCAGCCATGAACAGGGTTCGGTTCGGTCAGCTGGATTTCGCGCCATGCGCGGACTTCACGCTGTTCGACCGCTGCGTTCAGCATGCGCGGGAGCAGGGCGTATCCTTTGTCGCCGGGAACGTCATTTCCACGGATGCCTTCTACAGTGAAGACCCCGACGTCTGGAAGATCTGGGCCAAATACGGCGTGCTCGCTGCCGAAATGGAAGCGGCACAGCTGTATACCATTGCCGCCGGCCTGGGTGCCCGTGCGCTTGCCATAATGACGGTAAGCGACAGCCTCGTCGATGGTTCAGGTATTTCGAGCGAGGAACGCGAGCGTGGATTCGGCGAGATGCTGAAACTCGCGCTGTCGCTCGCGTAGACACGCCCGGCGCTGACGATACAAGGAACACATGACTGAATTCGATTCAGAGCGCGAACGGCGGCTGACCTTTGCCATAATCAGCCACCCGGACGCGGGAAAGACAACCATCACCGAAAAGCTGCTTCTCTTTGGCGGGGCAATACACATCGCGGGCGCCGTAAAGAGCAAGAAGACCAGCAGGGGGACCGTCAGCGACTTCATGAAAATGGAGCAGGAACGGGGAATTTCGGTCAGTACCTCCGTTATGGGATTTGACTACGCCGGTCGCCGGGTGAACCTCCTCGATACTCCGGGCCATGCCGACTTTTCCGAGGACACGTATCGAACGCTTACCGCTGTCGACAGCGGGTTAATGGTGATCGACTCGGTCAAAGGTGTCGAAGAGCGCACGCGCAGTCTCGCGCAGGTATGCCGCATGCGTACGACGCCTGTTGTTACCTTCCTGAACAAACTTGACCGCGAGGGACGTACTCCCATCGAACTGCTGGATGAAGTCGAGGCCGAACTGGATATCACGGTCTGTCCGCAGTCCTGGCCCATCGGGCAGGGACGGGACTTTCGTGGGGTCTACAAGATGGCCGAAGACAGGGTCGTGCTGTTCCGTCCCCACGAAACCGACATCGACGAAGCCGCCCGGACGATAGAAGGGCTGGACAACCCGGCCCTTGACGAGGCGGTCGGCTCTCTGGCGGATCGTCTTCGCGAGGACGTGGAGCTCGTTCGCGAGGTATATCCGGACTACGATCCCGACGAATATCTCGCCGGACGGCAGACGCCGGTCTTTTTCGGAAGCGCACTCAATAACTTCGGCGTGCGAGAGCTGCTCGATTTTTTCGCGGCAGAATCACCACCACCGCTGGCACGGCAGGCTGTAGAGCGTGTTGTGCACCCGGAAGAAGAGTCCTTTTCCGGAGTCATATTCAAGATACACGCGAATCTGGACCTTCGTCACCGGGACCGAATCGCCTACCTGCGGGTGTGCTCTGGGGTTTTCCGGCGAAACAGGCCGTACCTGCACGTCAGGTCCGGCAAGCAGTTCA
>SKKC01000114.1 GCA_007121695.1 Spirochaetales bacterium
AGTCGCGGGCCGACCCCGCGTGGGAGCTCCCGAGGCCGAGGCCGGCTGAAAACTGCGCGCCTTCAGAAATGGTCGCAGGCGCCTTCGGCGTGCCATTCTCGAGGAAGACACGAAGCTGGCGTTCGTACCGTGCCTGCAGGCTTCCCGAAAGCGTTCGGGTTCGTCCGGGTTCAAATCGGGACCAGAGCGTTCGCGAGAGGGTCGTCGTCGCCACCGTATTGCTCTGTCGAAACTCGTCGTCCACCGGCGGAATAACGGTCAGATCGTAGGAAAGGCCGATGTTCAGCGAGGTCTGCCCCGGGGTAAAGGTGTACTGCAGCGACCCGACCGGCTGGGCACCCTGTATGTGCCACAGGGCGTTCAGTTCAAGCTCGTGTCGAACGAGGTTACTCACCGCAATTATTGTCGCTCCGACGCCGCTGTTCGTGAAAACAAGGCGATCATCGGCTGTGTCTATGTCGGTTCGGCCGCTCGGGACCCAGAGAATGGGGCGGGGCAGGTCGTAGTAGCGGCTGCTCTGCCGAGCTGTGTGCCACTCTGGTGTTGATTCCTCCCCCTGTCGCGCCTGCGGCGAAACCGCCGTTTCCCACGCTGCGTCCGCAAGACTTTCGGATTCCACCGCCGCGGTCGCGGTGCGTATCACAAAGCCGTCCGAGCTGTACGAGGCGTAGAGTACGTCACGTGCACCCGGGCCGTGGGGGACGCCCGCGTGCGCGGAGATCCGGTCTTCGAGCACTAGCTGCGGGCGCCCGATCGTGTCTGCAAGCGTACTGCGGTACAGGCCGGGAAGCTGGCTTTCAGGTCGGGCAAGAAAGGAAGCGCCATACCACAGCTCGAGTCCGTCGCGTCCGTCGACAATCCGGGGGTGGTGCACTTCGGCGCCTGCAGGAAGGTCCGGCCCGGCGGCCCGTATGCGGTCCGGCTCGTCCGGAGACACCACGAGAATGGTGTTCCGCCCGTCGAGATTCAGGCTGACAGCGACGAGGGTCCCCTCCGGGTCAAACGTGGGGTTCAGAATCCTGCCACGCTCAACGGCCAGGAGCTGCTGCACGCTGCCGCGTGCCATGTCCACCTCGACGAGTCTGCTGTAGCTTCCTTCGCGCTCGATCGCGACGAGTCGCTGTCCATCCGGCGACACCTGCGGGTGAATCAGCTGCCGATCCTGTGTGAGCTGTCGCGCGGGCGCCGGTCGGGCACCGCGCGGTATATCGGTCAGATCAAGAACCCAGAGGTTGGAAACGCTCGGCAGAATGCGGTTCGAAAAGAGACTCGTACCCGCACGGTCGCGCGCGACGACGGCGACGACGGCGGTGGTGCCGGCCCGGTCGACGGTCCAGGAGTGCTCGTCGGTTGGCTGCACTGCTGCGAGAAGCTGCCAGCTGTCGGGGCTCAGGTCGCTGGCGTCGAGGTCATCTGAACCCGCCGGCGCAACGTACAGCCCCGGCACCCGGTACGCCCCGGTGGCGTAGGTCACAAACCCCCGGTCTGTGGCTACCGGCAACTGCCAGTTTCCGGGTTCGTCGGGCGACACCCGTGTGCCGACTGGCAGGTCCAGCCGGTACGCCCACCGGTCTTCGAGTTCCGCAACGACGTTGTCCCACAGTTCGTCTGCGCGAAGGCCGGTGGTTCGCCGTACGGCGCGCCGCATGCCCAGAAATGGCCAGCGCTGGAAGTGGCGGTTCAGCTCGTTGAACGCGTCTTCTCCGTATTCGCGAAGCAGATGGTCTACGATCAGGTATCCGGAGGCGTAAAACCTCCCGCCGGGGGCGAAGGGCGAGCTCATTCCCGCCTGGTCGTAGCTGTACATGCGACCCTCGAGGACGGGCGCCGCGTGCTGCATTTCGAAGAAGGGGTTTTCTCCGCGCCCGCCGGGTGCGAGCGCTGTCTCTGCGTATACGGTGGGGCCTTCAAGCGCCCACCCCGGCATAAAGATCAGACTCGGCGATGGTGCCGCTGGCCCAATTATCGGCCTCGCCATGCCGAAGAACCCGATCGGCTGGGTCAGGTGCAGATAGTGCACCAGTTCGTGAACGAACAGCGTCTCTATCCAGTCGGCACGCGCGCCAAGCCACGGACCGCTGGGCCCTGCGACAAACAGTGCGATGTGCGGCGGGTAGGAGGTGAAAAAGCCGTTGGCCTCGGCGGTGTAGCCGTAGATAACGATGACGATCCGCTCGCGAGGTTCGTAGTTCACGAATCGCGTGGTCGAATCGTAGACGCGATCGGCCATATCTGCGACCCGTTCAGCCGTGTAGCGGTCGGTTTCGTCGAAGAGTATGCGAAAACGCGAAGTCGTGAGTTCCTGCCAGTCAGCCTGTACCTCCGACGGTACTGCTATCATCATCACCAGAAAAAATAAAAGCCTGTTCATGGTTCTCTCGCAGGCATTATAGGGCAAAGCGGTGTAGAATGGTCAGTAGTGGTTTCATTGTGGAGGGACAACATGAAAAGATTGATGGTGACAGCTGTGATATTCGCACTGGTCGCAGCTGTGGCAGGCGCGCAGCAGC
>SKKC01000149.1 GCA_007121695.1 Spirochaetales bacterium
CATGCACGATCGATGCATCGGTCGCATACACAGGAGAAACCATAATGGAACGAATACGAAGCACCACTGTTGTTGCAGTGCAGAAAGACGGCAAGACGGCAATGGCCGCCGATGGACAGGTTACGCTGGGTGAAACTGTCATGAAGGGCAATGCGCGCAAGGTTCGCACCGTGTACGACGACAGCATTCTCGTCGGATTTGCGGGGGGCACCGCGGACGCCTTCACCTTATTCGAGCGCTTTGAAGCCAAGGTAAAGGAGTATTCCGGAGACCTTATGCGCGCGGCAGTCGAACTGGCGAAAGAATGGCGGACCGACCGCATGCTCAGAAAACTCGAAGCTCTTCTGCTCGTCGCGGACACGCAGCGCATGTTTCTTATCTCGGGGAATGGCGACGTGATCGAGCCGGAAGAAGGGGTTCTCGCCATAGGGAGCGGAGGAAGCTACGCGCAGGCCGCGGCACGGGCATATCTCGATGCGAGCGATCTGAGCGCGCGGGAGATTGCGGAGCGGAGCCTCATGATCGCCGGGTCAATCTGCATCTACACCAACACGAATGTAATCGTTGAGGAGCTGAAATAGGCATGAAAGAGTACAAGGATCTGACGCCACGGGAAATCGTGGGAGAACTCGACAAATTCATTATCGGGCAGGAAAAGGCGAAAAAGGCCGTGGCCATCGCACTTCGGAACAGGATGCGACGTCGGAAACTGCCGGACGAGCTTCGGGACGAAGTTGCACCGAAGAACATCATCATGATCGGTCCGACCGGAGTCGGAAAGACGGAAATCGCGCGGCGGCTGTCGAAACTGACGGGCGCACCGTTCCTGAAGGTAGAGGCTACGAAATACACCGAGGTCGGCTACGTTGGACGCGACGTGGAGAGCATGATCCGGGATCTGGTCAGTGTAGCGGTAAGCATGGTGAAAGCCGAACTGCAGGAAGACGTGCGCGAGGAAGCGGAGAAGCGTACGGAAGACCAGCTGCTCGATCTGCTTTTGCCGGGCGTAAAGAAGTCAAGCGGGCCACAACCTGTCGAAGGCGTCGGGTTCAAGCCCGAAACACCTGATGCAGGCGCGGTCGAAGCGCAGAATGCAACCCGCGAAAAGTTCAGAGAACGTCTGAGAAAGGGCGAGCTCGACGAAAAGGATGTCGAGATCTCGGTTACCAAGAGTAACATGCCAGCCATAGAGATCTTTCAGGGCAGCAACTTCGAGGAAATGGACCTGAACCTGGGCAATCTGGGAAACCTCTTTGGCGGTAAGAAAAAAAAGAAGCGCATGAGTATCAAGCACGCGCGCGACGTCATTATGCAGGAAGAAATGGAGAAACTTGTCGATCAGGAACAGGTCAGCGAGCTCGCGCGCGATCGTGTGGAACAGATGGGCATAGTGTTTCTCGACGAGATAGACAAGATCGCGGGGAGCAGCGCGAAGAGCGGCGTCGACGTCAGTCGAGAAGGTGTTCAGCGGGACATTCTGCCCATTGTCGAGGGTAGCCAGGTGAACACCAAGCACGGGATGGTTGATACCAGTCACATTCTGTTTATCGCGGCGGGTGCGTTCCATATGTCCAAGCCGAGCGATCTGATTCCGGAACTGCAGGGACGCTTTCCGCTGCGGGTAGAGCTCGAAGCGCTCGACGCGGCAGACTTTGTCCGAATACTGACGCAACCACAGAACGCCCTGATCCGACAGTACACCGAATTGCTCAAGACCGAAGGTGTAACGCTGGAGTTTGGCGACGACGCGATTCAGGAGCTTTCGCAGATCGCGGCCACCGTAAACAGCAAAACAGAAAACATCGGTGCGCGTCGCCTGCATACGATTCTCGAGTTGCTGCTTGAAGAAGTAAGTTTCGAGGCCCCGGATCTGAGCGGTCAGACGATTCCCATTTCCGCACAATACGTTCAGGACAGGTTATCGTCGGTCGTGCAGGATCAGGATCTCAGCAGATTTATTCTGTAAGGCTTAAATATAGCCGGAATACGCCGAAATACAGAGAAAGACCCTGCTGCGGCGGGGAGTGGAGGTTTGAAAGGTCGTGTTTACGAGTAACTCGTGGGGCAGAAATCTTGATGTTTTGCAGCGCTCCATGGATGTCAGCATGCTCCGGCAGAATGTCATCGCAAACAACATTGCAAACGCGGATACTCCCGGATTCAAGCGAAGTTTCGTGAATTTCGAAAGCGGTCTCCGGCGAGCGCTTGAAAGCGAACGTCGACCGCGAACGTTCAACGAAGCGCTGACGAACGAGCGCCATATCGCGTTCGAACGACCGACCGACTATCGCACTGTTCGACCACGGCGCATCCTCGACTGGGAGACCATGGCTCGAAATAACGGGAATAACGTGGACATCGAGGTCGAGTCCATGAACATGCTCAACAATATGCTCAGTTACCAGCTCATGGCGCAGAATGTAGGCGAGCATTTCAACCGACTGAATATCGTACTCGGATAAGGACGGCGGATATGGGACTTTTTTCGACCATTAATATTGCAGCAACGGGCCTCACGGCGCAGCGATTACGACAGGATGTCATAGCAGACAATATCGCGAATGCGAATACGACCCGGACAACAGAGGGCGGTCCGTTCCGTCGGAGTCGAATTATCTTTCGGCCCAGGGTCGATCAGCCCTACTGGAGAAGCCAGTTCCTGCCGGAACGGCTTGACAACGGTGTCGGGCAGGGCGTGAGAGTCGTGGATATACAGAAAGACATGGATGCGCAACCGCGCCTCGTGTACGATCCAAATCACCCCGATGCGATTCTCGATGGTCCGCGGGCCGGGTATGTGGAAATGCCGAATGTAAACATTGTCGACGAGATGGTGGACCTTATTTCGGCTTCACGAAACTACGAAGCAAATACGCGCGTCATTGACGGCGCTCGATCAATGTTCCAGGGAGCATTGCAGATAGGACGTGCATAAGACGGCGGTGTCCGCAGGGCGGATGCCACTGTTCTCTGTGGGAGGGGATGTACATGGATACAGGATCAGTAATGTCTCAGGGCTTCGGCCCTGATCAGGTGCGGGGACACGACGTCCCTCTCGCGCGCACGCGCGAAGGCCATTTCGCGGGGCCCGGCGACCCGGTGCAGCTCCCGGACGGAGAACAGGCATTCAGCAGGATGCTTTTCGACAGTCTCGGAGAGGTAAGCCGCCTTGAACAGGCGCATACCGACCTGAGCATTCAGGCAGTGGTAAACCCTGACAGCGTGCATCCTCACGACGTTACGATCGCGGCCAATCAGGCGAGCCTGGCGCTGAGCCTGACACGAAACGTCATCGACAGGGTGATACAGGCCTACAGGGAGATCACCAATCTGAGGTGAATACAAGGTGTTGCCACACAGTGGCGCTAGGTACATAATAACGGGAATATAGTTCTCGGCGATGTCCGTTCGCATCGCGCAGAGGGCACTATTCCGCATACATGCACCCATGGGAGGGGACATGAGTGACTGGATTAAGCAGCGGCGGGAGCAACTGGCGAAGTTGTGGTCCGGCTGGACGACTGTCCAAAAAATAGTATTCGCAGGCATTGCTGTAGCTGCCGTCGCAGGGGTTATAGCGCTTCTGTCAGTAAGCGCAGCTCCGAGTCGGGTTCCGCTACTCACCCGTCCCGTCACCGATCCGGATTTTCTCGATCGCATCTCTTTCAGACTTGACGAGGAAAACGTCTCGTATTCGATCGGGAACGACGGCAGAATCTTTGTCGAGAACGAGGCCACGGCCCGTCGTATGCGAGCAATTCTCACACGCGAACAGCTCGTGCCCCCCCGGACCGATCCGTGGGATCTCTTTGACATCGAGCGCTGGACACAGACCGACTTCGAGCGCAACGTAAACCTGCAGCGCTCGATAACGCGCGCCCTCGAGCAGCACATTGTCGCACTCGAAGAAGTCGATGCCGCGAGTGTCACGCTCGTAATCCCCGACGACCGGCTATTCTCGGAAGATCAGCAACCCGTGACAGCGAGCGTTATCATTGAACCTCGACCGGGCAGCGATATTCGGGAGAACCGCAGAAAAATAGAAGGAATCGAACGGCTTATCATGTTTGCCGTCGAGGGACTGCGGCCGCAGCACATCACGATCAATGACCGCAGCGGGGTTGTGCTGAACAACTTTGAGTCGCTCGCAGAGTTCGACGATCTTGAGTTGCGACGGCGCGAGCTTCAGGTTAAACGGGAGCTCGAGGAGCGGTATATCTCGAGTATCCGGAGTGCGCTTGAAGGCATTTTCGGAGCCGACAGGGTCCGGGTCGCCAATATTAACGTAGATCTCGATTTCGGCAAGTTTACCCGTGAGTCCGAGGAATTTTTCCCTATAATTACCCGCCAGAATAATCCCCGAACGCCATTCGATGACAGCGAGTTCGTGCTGAACATTCCTCGAAGCGAACGGGATTTTCTCGAGACCTTTGAAGGCACGGGGTTTAATCCGGAAGGTCCTCCGGGACAGGAAGGTCAGACTCCGCCAGAGTATCTCGACCGGGCCGGCGTTGTCGGTAGTTACACGCGCGAAGAACTGACGAGGAACTTTGAGCTCAACCGGACCGTGACCAACGAGACCGGGGCACCGAGCGTGCAACGAATCTCGGTGGGCGTGGCGCTTGATGGCCGGTGGGAATGGGAGCATGATGATAACGGGAACGTTGTCATGAATCCCGACGGAAGCATTTCCCGAACCTATATACCGATTTCTCCGGAAGATCTCGAAATCGCGAGAGAGCTTGTGGAGGCTGCAGTCGGGTTCAGTTCTGATCGTGGCGATCAGGTTCGTGTACAGCATCTGCAGTTCAATCGTTCTGCGCAGCACCGTGAAGAAGACGATGTATTCCGCCGCCAGCGGCAGATACAGCAGATTATTCTGTTCAGTCTGCTCGGACTTGCGGCACTTCTCGCTCTCTTTATCGTCGTTCGGATTATCCAGCGCGAACTTGAACGTCGCCGCCGACGCCGTGAAGAAGAACTCGCACGGCAGCATCAGGCGATGCGCGAGGCAGCGCTCAGAAGCGCGGAAGAAGAAGGTACGGAAGTGGAGATGAGTGTCGAAGAGCGAGCTCGCATGGAAATGCACGAGAACGCCATTAACATGGCTCGTGAACATCCGGAGGACGTTGCTCAGCTGATTCGCACCTGGCTGATGGAGGAATAGCATGGCAAAAGGAAGCGCCACGGCCGCAGGGGGTGGAACCCCGAAAAAGACCAGCAGCCACCGAAAAGAGCTGACCGGGCGCCAGAAGGCAGCCGTGTTTCTGGTCACGATAGGAAGTGAGATTTCGAGCGAAATATTCAAGCATCTGCGTGAGGACGAGATAGAAACCCTTACCTTCGAGATTGCCCGTCTTGAGACGGTTGATTCGGAGGACCGCGACCGGGTTCTGCAGGAGTTCCAGGAACTCATGATGGCGCAGGACTTTATTACGACCGGCGGTATAGACTACGCGCGCGAACTGCTGGAAAAAAGCCTCGGGAGCCAGAAAGCTGTTGATATCATTAACCGGCTCACATCGAGCCTGCAGGTACGACCGTTCGACTTCATACGGCGTACGGATCCGACGCATCTGCTGAACTTCATTCAGCAGGAGCACCCGCAGACGATTGCGCTGATCCTCGCGTATCTCGAGCCCCAGAAAGCCAGTGTCATTCTCGGTAGCCTGCCACACGACGTGCAGAGCGACGTGGCCAAGCGGATCGCAACTATGGACCGAACGAGTCCGGAAGTGCTTCGCGAGGTCGAACGCGTCCTCGAGAAGAAACTGTCGACTCTTTCGAGCGAAGACTACACGGCTGCCGGAGGCGTCGAGAGCATTGTCGAGATACTGAACCTTGTCGACCGGTCCACGGAGAAGGTGATTATCGAGAGTCTGGAAGAGGAAGACCCTGAACTCGCCGAAGAAATCAAGAAGCGCATGTTCGTGTTCGAAGACATCGTCATGCTCGACGACCGGGCCATACAGAAAGTCATGCGGGAAGTCGACACAAGCGAACTCGCAAAGGCGCTCAAGAGCGTCGATACCGAGGTCCAGGACAAGATATTCCGCAACATGTCCAAGCGTGCAAGTACCTTGCTGAAAGAGGATATGGAGTATATGGGACCGATACGCATGAAGGACGTTGAGGAATCCCAGCAGAAAATCGTGAGTATCATTCGCAAGCTTGAAGAGCAGGGCGAGATCGTCGTTGCTCGCGCGGGTGAGGACGAACTGGTCGTATAGATCCTGACGGCTCGCGATACCAGGTGGAGGGTACGGTGGCAAAAAATGTATTTCGCGCACACGAGGTGCGGCTTGCAGACAGCAAGGTATTCGTTCAGTTGCCCGAGCGTGAGATTCCGTCTCTCGATCTGCCTGAAATCGAACCCGAAGAGTACTCCGGACCGACTGCGGACGATCTGCGCCGCGAAGCAGAGCTCTTTCGCCAGAACTGGGAGTCCGAAAAGGAACAGATGATCAGCGCTGCGCGCGAAGAGGCCGATCGCATCGTGAAGGAAGCAGAGAATCTCGCGTTCGAGGAAGTGCGCAGCAAGAGCGAGCATGCCCAGAGTCTCAAGAACAGCGCGGAGGAAGAAGCCGAACGTATCCGGTCGGAAGCGCGCGACGAAGCCGACCGCATTCTCCGCGAAGCGAAGGACGAATCGTCGGGCATTGAGCATAACGCGTACGAGGAAGGCTTTGGAAAAGGGCGTGACGAGGGTTACTCGCAGGGGCAGGCCGAAGTCGACCGACTTATTGATCGCCTGCATGTCATTATTAACAAGACGATCGAGCGACGGCAGGAAATAATCGAAGAAAGCGAAGCACAGCTGATCCACCTGGTCCTCGAGATAGCGCGAAAGGTGGTCAAGGTCATTAGCGAGAACCAGAAGAACATCGTTGTGAACAATGTCGCGCAGGCACTCAGAAAACTGAAGAGCCGTGCCGACGTGACTATACGGGTAAACATTGACGACCTCGGCCTAGTCTCCGACCATGCTCGGGATTTCATTGACCGGATCGAGCGCGTTCAGAATATCAGCGTACTGGAAGACTCGACCGTGGACCGTGGTGGATGCATTGTTGAAACCGACTTCGGACAGATAGACGCACGGATTTCATCGCAATTGCGTGAGATCGAGGACCGGATCCTTGAGCTTGTGCCGATTACTGAGCGACGAAAGACTCTTCGCCAGGCGGAGCATGACTCCGGCTTCGAATCGGGGGAGTAACCCGTCATGTCGAATGTGTTGTTTGCAAAATACTGTGATCTGGTGGATCAGATTGATCCGGTCAAGTATTGCGGAGTGGTCGACAGAGTGCAGGGGCTTCTTCTCGAGAGCGTTGGCCCTCAGGCGGTGGTGGGCGAAGTCTGCCGTATTGATCTTGACGACGGTACGCGGAGTGTGCCCGCCGAGGTCATCGGACTGCATGGCAATCGCGTCCAGCTCATGGCCTACGAAGATGTCGACGGTATTGAAGTCGGTTGCACCGTTACCGCTGGCGGATCCGTGTTGCGTGTTGCTGTCGGGGAGCATCTGCTCGGGCGCGTTCTGAACGGACGCGGGCAGCCGATCGACGGTCTTGGTGAAATACACTCATCCACGTACTACCCCGTGCACCGTGAGCCGCCGGACGTTCTGACCAGAAGCCGGATTACGCGGCAGATCGAGACTGGTGTGCGGGCGATAGACGGCATGGTCCCCGTTGGCAGCGGGCAGCGCATGGGCATCTTCAGTGGAAGTGGTGTGGGCAAGAGTACGCTCCTCGGGATGATAGCCCGCAACACGAATGCCGAAGTGAACGTGATTGCGCTGATTGGTGAACGCGGCCGTGAGGTTCGTGAGTTTATCGAAAACGATCTTGGCCCCGAAGGTCTGAAACGAAGCGTGGTCGTTGTTGCAACAAGTGACATGCCGCCTCTTGCGCGATACCGCGCCGCAGGTGTAGCGACCTCGATAGCCGAATACTTTCGGGATCAGGGTAACGATGTCATGTTCCTTTTTGATTCAGTCACGCGCTACGCCCGCGCTATCCGCGAAATTTCGCTTGCCCGCGGAGAGTTCCCTGCAAACCGGGGATATACCCCAAGCGTGTTCAGCGGGCTGCCGAAGCTGCTCGAACGGTGCGGAACGAGCGACGTTGGAACCATGACGGGTTTTTATACCATACTGGTCGAAGGCGACGATATGGACGAGCCGGTCTCGGACACCGTACGGGGAATTCTCGACGGGCACCTGGTTCTCTCGCGCCGGCTTGCGCAACGCGCGCACTACCCCGCGATAGACGTGCTCGCGTCAATATCCCGTCTCGAGAACCGGATTACCGACGAACCAACGAGGCGCTCCATCGCCGAGCTTCGGCGACACCTCGCCATCTACACCGAGAACGAAGACATAATCAGCCTTGGCGCCTACGCGCGTGGATCGCGACCGGAAATCGATGCGGCCATAGAGAAGATTGATGCGATCCGATCCTTCCTGCAGCAGGGCGTCGACGAGGACGCTCCCGTAGAGGAGACGATTTCCCGAATCTGTGAACTCGCCGGGGTGTCGCAGTCATGAAGCGTTTCAGATTCAAGCTGGACCCGCTGTTGCGCATACGCGAACACGCTGAACGGCAGGCGGAACGCGATCTCGCCGACGTGAACGCAGAACTCATTACAATTGACCGCACGATACAGGATCTGTCTGACGAAGTGATGCAGACGGTCTCTGTTCCGACCGAACGTTCGTCCGATACGGGGCAGCTCGACGTACACGGCCTCTACGCACGGCAGACCTACCTTGTCCGTATGCAGCAGGAAATCGATGCGAGCTTCAGGGCACGCAGTGCGGTCGAGCAACGCTTCGAGACTGCCCGTGAACGGTTCAGTGAGGCGCACCGTGAAACCGAAGTGCTTTCGCGTCTTCGTGAGACCCGCTCGCAGCGGCATTATGCGGAAGCCCGCCGTGTAGAGGCGGTTGAACTCGACGATATTGTCGGATCACGAGCTGTACGCGCCCGGGGCGAAGGAGTGACAGATGGCTCGCAGACATGATCGGGTTGGCCCCGTACCTCGAATTATAGTGCTCATACTCCTTATTCTGGCCCTGCTCGGCGGTGGTGCGTTCTGGTTGGACCTGCTCGGCGTTGTGGATGCCAGAACAGCGCTGCGCCCCGTGCTGTCGCTCTTCGGCATAGCGCCCCGTCTTGAACTTCCGGAGGATGAAGACCCGCTTCTGCTCGAGCAGCTTCGAAACCAGAGGCTTGGGCAGGCCCTTGATACGCGGGAGCAGGAGCTTGACAGGCGTGAAGAAACGCTCGCACAGGCACAGGCAGACTTCGATCGACGACTTGAAGAGCTCGAAGACAGAGAGCGTCAACTTGAAGAACAGGAATTTTCATTCAATGAACGGGTCAGATCGTACGAAAATAGAAGAGCGAACCTTGAGCGAAACGCCCGTACGCTTCAGAACATGACTCCCGCTCAGGCGGTCGCAATTCTTCAGGGGTATGAGGACCAGGATGTGGTCAGCATACTTCGGATTACCGATGAACTTGCCGAAGAAGAAGGTGAGTTCTCGTTGGCTTCGGTCTGGCTCGCACAGTTCCCGCCGGAACGTGCGGCGCGAGTACAGCGCCTGATGGCGCAACGACCGGAGTTGTAGTTCCCACCGGTATCCCGCGTCAGCGAGCGGGTTTCGGTCGGGAAGGCCGGAACTGTTCGATTCGGGGGATACGTGACAGCAGACATTATTGGTTCCGTACGCATTGCGCCTCAGGTTTCGCAGATTCTGGCCACGCCGTCACCGGTATC
>SKKC01000331.1 GCA_007121695.1 Spirochaetales bacterium
ATCCCCGGAAGCGCGATCTCTTCGGGGTCTGCGTTCCCGTGAAGCGGACGTCGCAGGAGTCTGCTTTGCGCGTGGTGGAGATAGACCATGTATACGTCGTCGCCGAAAAGGCGCGCCTCGAGCAGGGTGTCGGACGCTTCGGCCACGATCTCGGTCATGCCAGGAACTCCGTCTTTCAGATCAGGATTGCGCGCATTGATCGAGACAATGCGCCCGCGTTCGGCTTTAAACGTGGTAAAAAAGTAGTAGTGCGATGCGTCGTTTCCGAGGAACTCAAACTCGGCCTCGAATCTGCTGACAAGCGGCGTTATGTCGCCGGTATCGAGCGAACGCAGATATACCTGGTGCCGGTCGGCGCTGCCTTCCATGACGGTGATCACAAGGGTGGAGTCGTCGTCGCTTATCGCTGCCGAAAAGAGCCTGTCGGGGTGGTCGGGCATGCTGAACAGGGTTTCATCGTCGTCCTGCCGGGTACCTGTCCGGTGAAGCGCGAGCTCGGGGGCTGTGTTGCTGTCGGTGAGCGCATTTTCCGGTTTCCGGTATCGGAGATACACGAAGCCCGAAGAGTCAGGAAGCCAGACCGGCTGGCAGAATTTGCTCCACTCCAGCCTGTCCGGCAGATCCTCACCGTCCTCTATGCGACGTATGCGAAAGTCTATCCAGTCAGACCCCGCGTCGTTCACGCCGTAGGCAAGCAGTTGTCCGTCGGGGCTCGGCACAAAACCCGAAAGCGAAACAGTGCCGTCCTGCGACAAAGTGTTGGGATCGAGCAGAATCCGGCCGGGTTCATCGGCCCGACTCGCATAATACACCACGTCCTGATTCTGCAGTCCGGAGTTGCGACTTCGGATATACACGCCGTTGCGGTACACGGGGAGCCCGGCCCGGGCGAAGTTCCACAGCCGTTCGAGGCGATCGCGGATCGCAGGGCGGTGGGCCCATGAATCGATAATGGAAGCAGTCAACTCGTTCTGGCGGGCAATCCACGCCTGTGTCGTCAGCGAGTCGGTATCTTCAAGCGCGCGATACGGGTCGGTCACGTCATGACCGTGGTAACTGTCTGTCTGTGTCCCACGTTCTGCGTGGGGATATGAAAACGTACTCACAACAGCCGATGGTACGCGGCGACTCTCAGGTGGTCAACGATACCCCCCGCATTTTCCATCATCCATCCTTGACACTCTGCTTTTTAATTGATTTAATCAATAATATAAAAGATTCAGGAGAACACCATGGCAGAGAAGTCCCGGAAGGCAGGATCAGCAGTCGAGGCTGCGGCATTACAGAAAACGGCGCGTCTGCCGCGCTACGAGCCCGACGAGAAGATCGACTCGATAGTCGTGAACAACTTTCCCGCGCTTGGCATTCTCACGGCAGCGCGATTTCTTGAGTGGGTACAGCAGAACCCCGAAGGGGTCATTTCGCTTCCGACCGGTCGCACCCCGGAGTATTTTATTCGCGAAGTGAAACGGCTTCTCTCGGGCTGGGAACAGAAATCCGTGCAGGCAGAGCTCGAAACGCTCGGGCTGAATCCGGCAAAGAAGCCTGTCCTGGCAGGGCTGCGATTCGTACAGATAGACGAGTTCTATCCGATCAATCCACGACACCACAACAGCTTCTACGACTACGTGCGGAAGTACTACATGGAAGGCTTCGGTCTTTCGATGGACCGGGCGCTTCTGATCAACTGCGAAGACATTGGCCTGCCGGGCGGAGACGATCTGGAATCGTTCTGGAGGGGTGGCGCGGTAGACCTTGGTCTTCGCTACCGTCCGGCGCGTACGCTTCGCGAGCAGCGCGAACAGGATGCGATCCGCCACGTCGACCAGTGGTGCGAAGCCTACGAGCAGCGGGTCAGGGATCTCGGAGGTATCGGTTTCTTCCTCGGCGGGATAGGTCCCGACGGGCACATAGGCTTTAACGTCCGCGGTGAGAGCCACTTCTCGCCCACCCGCCTGACACCGGTCAACTACGAAACGCAGGCGGCGGCAGCTGGCGATCTCGGTGGCATCGAAGTCGCGAAAAACAGGCTGGTAATTACGATAGGGCTCGAAACGATTACCTGGAACAGGAACGCGACCGCAATCATTATGGCCGCTGGCGAAAGCAAAGCGAAGATAGTACGCGAAGCGGTCTGCGGCGACACGCACGTGAACGTCCCGGCCTCGGCGCTGCGCAGGCTTTCGGGTGCACGCATGTACCTGACCGACGGGGCGGCAAAGCTGCTCGACCGGCGCGACATTGTCCGCCTTTCAGAGCAGAAACCGGTTCCGGCGCGGGACGTCGAACGGGTTGTCATCGACCTGGCATTCAGCCTCGGAAAGCGGATTGTCGACCTGACGGACGCCGATTACGCTGCCGATCCGCGAGGTGCCCTGGTTCTGAAGTCGCTCAGGAAGAAGGTGCCTGCGATTAACCAGGACGTGACCGAACGCCTCAAGCGCAAAATCGAAGCAGGAGTTACCAGCAGGTCGAACACGCGGTTTCTCCACACGGAGCCACACCA
>SKKC01000354.1 GCA_007121695.1 Spirochaetales bacterium
CGTCTGCTCAGGAAAAAGAAATCAAGATCGGGCAGCAGCATATGGTCCAGATCGATGAGGTACGACTCGCGATCCTTGAACTCGTTCAGCGCGGCAACCTGTTCGTCCACCGGGTCGCGTCCTGCCTCTGCGGCCGTTCGTCGCGCGTCTGCCAGGACTGCGTCCAGTGTATCACCGAGCTGTTCTTCGGGCGTCGAGAGGGCCGAGCGATGTTCGAGTCGGGTCAGCAGGGGCAGCAGCTGATCCTGCTGCCTGCGAATGAAATCTTCCCAGAGAAAGTCGCTCGCGCCGAGAAGCAGCGCGAGTTCCTGCTGCAGTTCGGTGTCGGAGATCAGTCGCTCGACGTCTTCGCCGCGGTTCATGTCGCGGAAGTCGCCGATAAGGCGGTCAAAGCGCTGCATGGCGGCGTAGGGGTCGGGCGCCCGGTCGAGGACGAAGGTGAACTGCTTGGTCAACAGGATGCTCAGGCGTATCTGTTCGATCCGGGCATCGTTGCGAATGCTGCCACCGGAGGCATCGCGAATATCGAACACGTCCCGGATTCGTGTTCCATCCGTCTGTATCAGTACCTGTTCAATGACGACGTCGTGCAGATTCAGCGCGTTGCTGATGCTGTAGAGGAAGAACGGGGTGTCTTCGCTCGTGACCGAGATACGTGTGAGCATCTCGTCGCTCGACTCTTCGAGCACGACCTGAATCGGGGCGAGAACCTGTCGGGTTCCCGGCTCGAGACCGGCTACCTGTGCAGCGACTTCTTCTGCGACGAACTGTCTCGCGCCGATCTCGTCTCCCTCTGTCAGAAATCCGAACAGAAGGTCGAACTGCGACGACAGGACCGCCGCGAAGTCGGTGTTCTTCGGGTCGAGCGTACCTTCGAACTCGTCGACAATAACCTTCCCCGGCGCGCCCGACACCGCGTCGTCGCCCGCCCAGGACACTGCGCTTTTCTGCTGCATCAGTCGTGGCAGATAGGTGCTCCCCACCGCGGCGCCCCTCCTGCCGGTAAAGCGGCCACCCCGGCGGATTTTCGGCTCAGGCGCGCTTCGTGCTTCGAGGGTGTAGACGTGGCCGCTCTCGATGTTCAGCCCGGCACCGGCGAGTATGCCGGTAATCAGGCTGAACATGCCCCGCCGGTCTGCGGAAATGACGGTAACCCTGACTCGCAGATCGGCTTCGTCCTGAAGATCCCGTACCGACACGGTGAAGGGGTGGTTTCGGCGAAGGCTCGCTATGTCGGCAAGATGCGCCATGACGTCGGCGTCGGTGTACCGGGCGAGGTACGGTGCAGGCATGTGCTCGATGATCTGCAGTAGTCGGTCGCGGTCGCTTCCGAAGGACTGTTCGTGACGTATGCGTTCGCGGATCGATTCGGAGCTTGCCATGGTCGCTAAATCCTACCCGCGCTTTTCATGACTGTCGACACGGGATAGACTTTCACTGTTATGAACACAGCAACCATGGACAAAAACCTTATTCAGGCGGAGGTGCTCGAGCGCTTTCTCCGCTATGTTCGCGTCGGTACGACTAGCGACCGCGCGTCCGACCAGACGCCTTCCACACGCGGACAGTGGGATCTTGCACGCATGCTGGAACAGGAGCTCTCGGCGCTTGGGCTCACGGATATCGAGCTCGACGAGCATTGCTATCTGATCGCCCGACTTCCGGCGACGCCCGGCTGCGAGTCTGCTCCGGTCATCGGTCTCATGGCCCATGTCGATACGGCATCCGATGTAACCGGCGAGAACGTGCAGCCGCAGGTTATCGAACACTACGACGGAGGCCCGATCGCGGTTGGCAGCTATCGCCTGGACCCACGGGATTTTCCCGATCTTGCGAACTACGTCGGCGACACCATCGTGACTACCGACGGAAATACCCTTCTCGGTGGCGACGACAAGGCGGGAATCGCCGAAATCATGACAGCTGTCCGGTGGCTCGTGGATCACCCGGAGGTGCCGCACGGCGAGGTCGAGATCATTTTTACTCCGGACGAGGAAACAGGTCGGGGCATGGACCGGTTCCCGAAAGAAAAGCTCAAGGCCCGTGCCTGCTACACCTTCGACGGTGGTGCCGAAGGACGCATAGAGGCAGAGTGCTTTAACGCGTACCGCTGCGACATTGAATTTTCCGGAAGCGTCATACACCTCGGCGACGCTCGTGGAAAGCTCGTGAACGCGGTCAGCATGGCGGCAGCCTTTATCGGCATGCTTCCCCGCACCGAAAGTCCGGAGGCGACCGACGGTTACTTCGGCTACTACTGCCCGCTCGAGATTCGCGGGAACCTTGAACACTCGAGTCTGGAAGTATACCTGCGCGACCACGACCACGCCGAGATCGAGCGACGTATCGAGGCGCTCCATGCCTTCGCCCGTGCGGTCGAAGCTGCCTTCCCCGGGGGTACGGTGGCCGTGAAAAGCGAGAAGCAGTATCTGAACATGTACGAGGTCATTCAGAAGGACCCCGAGGTCATGGAAAAGCTTCGTGAGGCGATGCAGGCAGCA
>SKKC01000076.1 GCA_007121695.1 Spirochaetales bacterium
CGAGTCGCGGACGAGTTCCGGTCTCGTGTCTTTTCGCAGCGTGTCGTCCAGGTCGACTCCAGCGTACAGCAACCCGAAGGTGTACTCCTGACCACTCTGAATCTGCGACCAGTCCGGGGGAGAGGGAATAAGCCTGGGAATGGCTCTCGCGGTTGTCGGGAAGTCGCTGGCAATCTCGTGTCCGTTTCGGGTGCGGCGCTTTTCCGGCCCGGCCTTGTCTGCCAGATCGGTGGGTGCCGGTATCTCCACCTCGGGCCGGTTCAATCGGTGATGGTGGCGCAGTGCAGCCTCGACTCGCTGAATCCGCAGGCCCTGATCGCACACCCCTGCGTTCAGATAGTCGCAGATGCCCTCGAAGTACAGGCTGCCCGCATCGTCGACTTCGTTGTCCGTATCGAGGATGCCAACCGCTCCGCTTTCGGACCGCACCAGCCGTTTCACAAGCCTCGTGAGATCCTTCGGTGGAAGTTCGCGCACGTCGAGGTACAGAACGTCTGCAGCGTGGCCCGATTTTGCCCAGGTTCGAATGTCGTCGTGATGCATGTAGTCGAGCGTCAGATCCTTCTTTCGTTCAAGCGAAGCGAAAATCTCGCGCGTTGATTCATCGGCGGCAAATACGACAATGCGCATGCTTATGCCCCCAGCCGAAGAGAGTACTCATACAGCGGCATGCTCTGGTGACTTTCCACCGGATACAGCCAGCGCGCGAGTTCGTTGTTCAGCCCGGTGTAGACCATTTCGCTCAGGCATACAGCCTGCGGCGAACAGTATCGCGATTCGATGTCGAAAAGGGTTGTCATTGTCGGTCCCTTGACCTGTTCAAAATGATGATGATACTCAACTGGCCCGTGGTGGATTGCAGCCCGAACCTGCAGATCCGTATTCAGACGGCAGTGCAGCGCGTTATAGAAGAACAGCTGATGTATCAGCTCAACGCCGCAGAGTGCGGCAGTCAGCTGTGTGTCCCCACCGTAGAAGGCGGCAGTTGCACCATCCCCCTCCCAGTTCCAGACCCGACCGTTGCGCGCTTCCATGATCGTACGGAACATACGTCGCAGGTCCCCGTAGGTCTGCTGAATTACGTCGTCCGGATACGTTCGCACGAGCGTCGAGTTTCCGACAATGTCTATGCGAAGCAGCGTAACCATGTAGGTGGATCCCTCCTCGAGCACGCCCCAGTTCCGGGTCTTCGTCCGGCTGGAGTCCTCGAAAAAGGTGCAGCTGCTCCACTCGAACTGGTACCCCAGCTCTTCGATGGCCTGCACCAGCGCCTGCAGTTCCGCGATCCGGTACTGCCGCCCGGCAAGCCCCGACCGCCCGACGCGGGCGAGCATCTGCACCAGCTCGACGAGTCGGTTCCATTCGAGAAAATCAGAGACGATCTGTTTCGCCGCGTCGCGTCCGGGAATGGACATGCTGTCGGGAAAGCCGGATCGTTCATGTATGTCGTAATCCCTGACCACGAGACGTACGACCTGGTTCATTGTCGGAACATCAAAGCTGGCTGCCAGTGCACGTACCACGAGGTTTCTGGTTCTGCTTGAAACCCTCACAGCTGTGGATAGTATCAGGTATTTTGCAGCACAGGAATCACCAACCCGTGATAAACGTCGACGTCGAATTTTTTTTACACGAACGGAGGTATTCTGGTATGCTGCCGGACATTATGCGAAGTATCGAAAAAAAGCGAAGAAAAAAAAGTAGTAATGAAAATGGTTCTGACCTCGCAGGACAAGACGAGGTCTTTGGCCGGATACAGAATCACGTCGTCGAGGGCGAGGACAGCGCGCGAAGACTGGCATCCAGGATCGCGGAAACCTTTGCGTCCGTCGCAGCGATTACATCGCAGGCTGGCCAGACCGATCAGCGCGTTACCCGCCTGTCACACGAGGTTTCCGAAGGTGCTGCCGCTCTGGAACAGATCGGCGCTACGCTGGAGACGCTGGGTCGGCGCCTGCACGAGCAGGATGCGAGCGCGCTTACGACAGCTGAATCTATAGAGCGAATTACCCGGGCCATTGCCGCCGTCGCTGATATTGCAGCCCGGTCGGAAACGGAAGTTCATGAGCTTCGAACGCGAACGACCACCGGTCAGACTGCGGTACGAACCACCGAACAGACGCTTGAGGAAGTCGATGCAGGCATGCAGAACATGGCTGAGCTGGTAGCAGAAATCGACGAAATAGCGGCGCGGAGCCGCCTGCTTGCCATGAACGCAGCGATCGAGGCGGCTCACGCGGGCGCTTCCGGCAGAGGGTTTGCTGTCGTTGCGGGCGAAGTGCGAAAACTCGCGGATCACACGACTGCGCACGCACTGACGATAGCGCAGACGTTGCAGGCCCTTACGAAACGGACCGCAGAGGCACGATTGGCGAGTCGTAGCGCGCGGGAGTCATTTCAGACGATTGGAGAACAGGCGGATGCCGTCTCTGAGGCCTTTCAGAATATTCATGCTGGAGTCAGCGGACTCACCGAGAGTGTAGGCTCTATTGTAGAAGGGAGTAGGTCTCTGCGCCAGCTCGCGGCAGAGACTTCGACGGGTTTTGACGAAATGCTTCAGGGCGTGCGTTCGGTCTCATCGGTTGTGGAGCATGCACGGGAGACATCTCTGGATGCACAACGGGCTTCCAGTGCCATTATTGACTCTGGCCGTACCGTCACAGGCGCGACCCGGCAGATTGCGCAACTCAGTCGCGAGAGTAACTCACAGCTTCGCAGTATCCTGGAAGTTGTCCGAACCGTACACCAGGAATCGGATCGGCCTGAGGACGTCAACACACGTACGGTTCTTCGCGAGGCGCTTGGCCGAATGGAAGTATCGGAGGTGATTCTGGGGCATCTGTTGTGGATTGAACATCAGGCATTTCAGGATCCCGGCAGTGCGGAGTCACAAAACCCTGATGTTCTTTCCGAATGGCTGTCTCTCGAAGGGAAGTTCATTGCCGCTGACCCGGATGTGTATCGAAGACTCAAGGAACTGCATAAAACCGAAACCCGCACGATCCAGGATCATCGCGCAGGTTCGAGCGGCGCGATCATGGAACTACTTGTGGCGCTTCGAGAGGTGATCGAAATCCTTGCGGCTCTGCAGACCGACTCGAATGTACGGTGGTCACCCGAGTACGCAGTAGACGTTGAGATTTTTGATGAGCATCATAAACGACTTTTTGCACTGGTCGATCGGCTCTTTCAGGCTCTGAAGGCAGGAACTGCTCGAAACGCGCTTCTGGGTATACTGGATGAGCTCGCAGAATATACCCAGTATCATTTTACCGCGGAAGAGAAGGCCATGAGGCACTTCGGCTATCCGGGATGCGAGCTGCAGGAACAGTCGCATGCCGAACTACTCACCCGTGTCCAGGAGTTGCGGCGAGATATGGCAGCGGGGAAGAGCATGGTGGCGGTCGATGTCATGGAGTTTCTTCGCGACTGGTTGACCGGGCACATAAAGCGGTGCGACAAGCTTTACGCCGATTTTTTTCGGGACAAGGATGTTGACCAGTTTTACGCTCAACGATAGATTGTCCGAGACAAGACAAGAGTCTTTGGTAGGTGAAGCTCCTGTATGGATACAGGCCACTGCCCTGAAACATCGAGAGATGCCAAAGGGTATAACAGGCAGATTCGGATTAAGGATCTGCGTAACGTGGCTCAGACCGCTCTGGCTGTGTGTACGCTGTACAGTGCCGAAACTTGAAACGGGGAAGACGCACATCCAGCACCTGAGTGGCATTTGTACTTTACTGTCAGCCACTCTGGTGTTTTTTTGCCCATAAACTCTTTTCATTCAACGACATAGGAGAACGACGAACGCTTTCCCATCGATGATCCTGTAACCCAATACTGAATAAAGACTTAGCCCCGAAAAAACACCAGGGTTGCGAACACTATTCACGTCATGGGAGGAAACGTCGGAACGCAGTCGTCTACGATATTTACCCGTGGCCTCGTACTCGGTCAGATCAGTATGAACCGTTTCACGGGAGCATGGCTTCGAGAGTCCTGGAATGGCCGTATCATGGGGCTCATTCTCGGGCTTGTGGGTGGCGCGATAGCCTGGATCTGGCAGGGTATGTTCGAACTCGGTCTTGCGATAGCGCTTTCGCTCACCTTCACGATTACCATTGCCGCATCAAGCGGATTTCTGGTTCCCTGGGTACTCGTTCGACTGGGTTTTGACCAGGCTGCGGGCTCGGACCCTTTCATTACGACAATCAAGGTTATTTCCGGTCTCATGATCTACTTTTCCATGGTGAGTCTGTTCGTCCCTATGCTGGGATAGGAGCGGGTACGCTGGCGCTGTCCAACACCAGGGTGGCGGACAGCGCCAACATTACAGATAGTTGAATTGTGGTTCAGGAAACCTTCACTTCGCCCGCGTTCATGCATATGTTTCTCCCACTATGAAAAAATCGGGACGTTCAGGAACCATATTCGCGGTGGGTGTAGCTGCGATTCTTCTGTTCTCCGGCTGTTCGGATGGGGCGGCGGACGATCAGGAGAACGACACGACAGTCGCGACCATGCAGCCTCGTGCTGTTGAGACCATGGAAGTCGTTGAGGGTCGTCTCGGCGGGCAGGTCCGTATTTCGGGTCTTGTCGCGGGAACCCGCGAGGCAGATGTGATCGTTGAAACGCAGGGTCGGATACTGTCGGTCGAGTTCGACCTGGGTCAGATCGTGAACGAGGGAGACCCTCTTGTGAGGTTTGACGATCGCACCGAACGCCTCGCCATGCAGCAGGCCATGGAACAGCGCAACGCCGCGCGACTTGATTTCGACGCGCTCGAACGCCAGGCGGAACGAGGTACCGTATCGCAGACGGCGCTGACCAGCGCGCGAGCGGCGCTTCGTGGAGCCGAGGTCGCCTACGAACAGGCGCTTCGCGCGTACGAGAATCGCACGGTCCGTGCCCCCATAGGCGGCAGGGTCGCCTCGCGTAGTCAGAACGTCCGCGAAGGTAACTTCGTTACACAGGGAACGCCGATCGGCCGGATCGTCGATACAACGCGTCTTCGCCTTTCCGGTTCTGTCGGCGAGCGTGAGGTCAGGTTTCTGCAGGAGGGGCAGCCGGCCCTCGTGAACGTTACTGCCTGGGGTGCCGAGCGGCTCGAGGCGACTGTCGTTGCCGTTGCAGCCGGCAGCGACGGACAGACCGGCAGCTTCCCGGTCGCCATTGAATGGGAGAACTGCTGCGGGGACGTCGTGAGAAGCGGCATGAGCGCATCGGCCGTTGTGAGTACCGAAGACACCACGCCCGGCCTGCTTGTCCCGACTGCGGCTCTGCGGCGGGTGGGAGACTCGGATTTCGTGTTCGTGGTAGCGGACGGGACTGTACAGCGCCGCGAAGTGACGGTGCGCGACAGGTTCGGTCCGCAGGCCATAGTAACCGGGGTATCTGCAGGCGACCACGTCGCCGTTACAGCGGTTTCGCGACTTCGGGACGGCGATGCTGTTCTGTCGACCCGCATCGGTACAAGTGAGGACGCGCTGTGACTCTCGGTGATTTTTCAACGCGCAACTCGGTTCTCATCAACATATTTACTATTCTGCTCCTGATCCTCGGGGCGATCAGCGTTATACGGCTTCCGCAGGAGCAGTTCTCCGAAGTACCGTTTTTTTTCATTAACATTACCGTTCCCTGGCCCGGGGTATCGGCCGAGGATATCGAAGAGTCCGTTACGACCGTGATCGAAAACGAAATGCAGGGCGTGGACCGGCTTAGTCAGTTCAACTCGGTAACCCGCGACGGGGTCACCACCGTGCTGCTGCAGTTCGACCAGGAGATAGACCGGCAGGCCTTCGACCGTGTGTTTCAGGACGTTCGGAACCGGTTCGCAACGCTGAATCTGCCGGATGGAGTCGGGCAGGAGGTCATTTCCGAGTTCAGCTCCAACGACTTTCTTCCGGTTATCGAGGTTGTGCTCTTCGGAGACGTCGGGTACGAGGTGCTGAACCGTACCGCGGAAAACCTCTCGGATCGGCTGACGACGATTCGGGACGTCTCGGGGGTCGACATTGTCGGAGCCCGCGAGCGGACCTTCTTCATAGATGCGGACCCCGTCCGTCTCGAGTCCTTCGGTGTCACGGTCGAGCAGGTGGTCGGCGCGGTGCAGGCCCGAAACGCCACGACGCCGGGAGGCAGCCTCAGAACACCGACGCGTCAGTTTTTGCTGCGTACCATCGGTGACGTGTCGGCGGCGGACGAACTCGAGACAGTGGTGCTTCGTGCGTCTGACGCAGGCCTGGTGCGGGTAAAGGATGTGGCAACGGTTTTTGAAGGCTACGACGAAGACGGCATCCGCGCACGCTTTAACGGACAGGAGAGTATTACGCTCCGCATTACCAAAGTACCCGGTGGTTCGAGCGTCGACATAGCCGAAGAGGCCGCGCGTCGCATCGACACCTTCCGCGGAACCGTGATTCCTGACGGCATAGAAGTCGCCTTCGTGAACGACTCGACGGTGCAGATACGCGATTCAATTAACGTCCTCGTTTCGAACGCGGTACTCGGACTGGTGCTGCTTGTCGCCATTCTCCTGGTATTCGTCGGGGTCCGGAACGCGCTCATGACCGCGCTCGGAATCCCGGTTACCTTCGCCATTACCTTTATCGTGCTCGAGTCTCTCGGCGAGACGCTCAATAGCAATACGCTGTTCGGGCTCGTGCTCGTACTGGGGCTCATTGTCGACCACGCGATCGTCATTGTCGAAAACAGTTACCGTCTGCAGTCGCAGGGGCTTAGCCGTCACGACGCGGCGATCAAGGGGGTCAACCAGGTGGTCGTGCCGGTGTGGGCCGCTACTGCCACGACCGTCGCGGCCTTTCTGCCGCTCGCGTTTCTGCCGGGAATTATCGGGCGATTCCTTCGTGTCGTGCCGATTACGGTTGCCATAGCGCTAATCGCGAGTACCTTCGAGGCAAGCGTGTTCCTGCCGTCTCACTTCGCGGACTGGCCGGGAAAGAGCAGGGAAGGACGTATAGCCGCGCGTTTTGAGCGGGTCAAGGACTCGTTCAGGGGTTTTCTGACACTGGTGTATCGCAGGCGCGCGCTGACGGTATTCGTGATGCTGCTCGTCATGATCGGATCGTTCTCGCTCGTTGGTTTCATTGGCCAGGATCTGTTTGCTGCCGAAGACGCGAGCCAGTTTTTCATAGATATAGAAATGCCACCCGGTACGCCCATACACCGTACCGACGAGGTCGTGCGGCGCTTTGAAGACCGGTTCATGCCGCTTGTCGGCCAGGGCGAGTTCCGGGCGATTAACGCCTACGTCGGATTCTCGGCCGGGGAAGGGCAGAACCGTACTGACCCTCGTGTGGGCCAGCTGGTTGTCGATCTGCTCGAGGCAGATGAAGGCAGGCCGCGCAGCGTCCTCGCGATCATGAACGAGGCCGAACAGATGGCCGCCGACATTCCGGGCGCGGAGTTCGTCCGGTTCCGCCGACAGCAGACCGGCCCGCCAGTGGATGCGCCAGTCGTGTTCCGACTCTTTGGCGACAGCTACGACGAACTGATCCTCGCTACCGAAGCGATACGCGCCGAACTCATGGCGAGTGAAGGTATCTTCGACATACGCGACAACTTTGAAGTCTCGACACCCGAGCTGCGCATAACCGTCGACGATACCGAAGCTGCACGGTTCGGCCTGAACCGGCAGTCAGTGGGCGTCTACATTCGGGCCGGATTCGAAGGGCTGCCCGCGGGACGCGTCTTTACGGACAATCGTGAGACGCCTGTGCGAGTCCGCTACGAGTTTACCGGGCCCATGACCGCGGAACGGCTGCTTGATCTCTCTGTGCCGACGGCCGACGGTCGGCGAATTCCGCTGTCGACGATCGCCAGGGTCGAGGATGCCGAAGCCATTGCGTCCATACAGCGGCTCAACGGGCGCCGCGAAGTAACCATAGAAGCAGAAGCCCTCGAGGGCACGGATCTCGGTGCTGTCGACGCACGCATCGTGGCGCTGTTCGAAGACGAGCTCGCAGCGCTCGCCCCGGGGGTGGAGCTTGAAACCGAGGGACAGTTCGCGGAGTTTCAGAATCTGCTTATCGATATTCTGCGGACCTTCCTGATCGGAATCTTTCTGATCTACATGATTCTCGCAACGCAGTTCAACAGCTACACGCAGCCAGTGCTGATTCTCTTCAGCGTTCCGTTCGCCTTTGTCGGTGTCGTGTTGTATCTCTTTCTGAGCGGGACCGCGTTGTCGTCCATTGTCATATACGCGGCGGTTGCGCTCGCCGGAATTGCGGTCAACGACAGCATTGTGCTTATCAGCTTTATCAACGAACTGCGCGAGGAGGGGTGGGCCGTACGCGATGCGATAATCGAAGCTGCCGCCACGCGCTTGCGGCCGATCATGCTTACGTCGCTCACAACCATTGCCGGTCTGCTTCCGACAGCGCTCGGTCTTGGCGGCGAGAGCGTAATCTGGGGCCCCATGGCCAGCACCATAGTCTTCGGACTGATCTTCAGCACGATTACCGCTCTGATCATTATTCCCTGCGTGTATGGAATACTGTTCGATTCACGACGCCGGAGGGCAGCATGATGTATCGATTTTACCCTGTCGTTCCCCCGCTTCTGCGTGTGGGAGCCATGATTGTGTTTCTGGGGCTTGTACCCGGCTTCGCCCGCGGCCAGCAGGTGCTCGATATATCGGATCTGCTGCAGCGGGTGCTCAGCGAAAATCGTGACCTCGAGCGGGCACTGCTCGAGGAGCAGCAGGCCGAGGCGGGGTACCGTAGCGCCCGTGCCTCCATAGGTCCGCAGGTCGAGCTCGATGTGAACCCGCTTACCGTCGACAACAGGCGCGTGCAGCAGGGTTTTGACCCTGTGACTGGCCCGATACAGCGCACCGTCCGCACCGCCTCCGCCGGAGCGACCCTGCGCTACGTACAGGCGCTCCCGACCGGCGGACGACTGGTCGGCGAGACCGGGCTCGAGCTGTCTCGCTCGCGCAGCATTGCCGAAGACGAGGGCGAAGACGACACGATACGCTTCGAAGCCTCACCGCAGGTCAGCCTTCGGTTTTCGCAGCCGGTGTTCGTCCGTGGATCGTTCATAGATACCAGGATTACCAGCGCAATCGATACGCAGGCCCGGACCGGCGTTCGCATTGCCGAGCTTACCCGCCGCGATCTCGAGAACCGTTTCGCGCTTGCGGCGACCGAGCTTTACTTCGCGATCGCGGACCTCAGGCGTGTGGTGTCCGTACAGGAAGAACGCCTTGATCTTACGCGCCGACAGATCGCCCGTACCGGGGACGACGTCGAGGCTGGCGCGGCAAGCAGGCAGCAGCTTTTGCAGTTGCAGCTCGCAGAGAACGGTCTTCGCGACGCGCTCCTGCAGACCCGCGAACAGCTTCGTAACCTCGAGC
>SKKC01000361.1 GCA_007121695.1 Spirochaetales bacterium
AATGCCGCCAACAGCATCGCCCGGATGTGGGTGTATCTGGTGTGGCACAATACCGGCAAGCCCTACCGGATATCACCGCAGTCGGAGTTGACGCATGCGGAGGTAACGGGGGTGGAGGCGAAAGAGGTGCGCAGACACCGCAGGAGAATCTGTCGACGACGAGCATTCCTGACCCGCTGTACGGGGTTGAGCGAGTGGCAGCGGCGGGACTGGCTCCAGTTACACTGGACGCCTGAACATCAAAATCGCAGGAACAGGCGGGTAACTCCCTGGTATGCAGCAGCTTAGGAGCTACTCAACACCAGGGTGGCGGACAGTAAAGACAGCCTACAGGTCGTCCTCTGGTCCTCGTCGTTCGAGAGCCGCGTCCCGCATTGATTCGAGTTCCGTTTTCCTTTTTTTCAACTCCGCGATCGAGGCCTTCAGTTCTTTCATGGTCTCGTTCTTGTCCGAGACATCTCGTTCGACGTGCCCGATTTCTTCTGTGAGCCGCATTGCCTCGATAGCCGCCTGCAGTCGGGCAATGTGGGCGTTTTCCGTCTCTATCTGAGCCTCATAATTCGCGATATTTCCCTGTGCCTCGACCGCCGCGGCGCTGAGCTTCGTGTCAGGGACGCTCTGAAGCGACGAAGCTCCGAGTTCTTCAAGGAGAGCCTGCTTCTGCCGCTCACAGTCCTGTGTCAACTGCTCGAGTTCGGAAATCCGTCGTCCCGGCTTTCGTCCGGCACCAGCTTCTTCGAGTTCGGTTTCGAGACCGGACGATTCAGTCTGAAGATTCTGTAGCTGCGTATTCAGTTTTGCCGTTCGACTCTGATTCTGATTGTACGGTTCGAGGGCCTGATCAAGATCGGTAGAGTTGACGTTTTGTGCGAAATCACTTTCGACTATCCGCTGGCCGAGACGAAAAAACAGGCGAGGAAGAGATCCTTCCTTGTTGGCCAGTTTCCCACGCAGCAGCGCCAGTCGACCGCGAACCACGACCTTGTCGAAAAAACGCTTGTTTTCCAGTTCCTCTTCAGCTTCCCGGACCTGCGTTCGAACGGCTTCGATATCGTGTCGGCTGGTGCGCAGTTCTTCGAACAGGTCCTGGTAGTCGCTGGTGCCCGAGGGGGCGCTGCTGGTTGCCTCGTACGCAGCTTCTCCTATCGACTCGAAAAAATTCTCGTTGTCTTTCTCGGTTTCCCGGATCTCGCCCTGGATCGCGTTTTTTTCTTCCTGTATGGCGGCTCGTCGAGCGGTAATCTCGTGTATACGCTCAATGAGAGAGCTGTACCCTGAAGCGGTTGCCTGCACATCAAGTATCTGCGTCCTGGTCTGAGACAGCCCGGCATTCAGATCTTCAGGAGGCGACTCTACTATTGATTCGCCTATGGCTCTGTGTGCCAGAGCAATCTGGCTACGGAGATCGCGTATGCGTTCCTGCCGCTGTGCAATTTTTTTCTCGAGATCGATCATAGGTTTACTCCACTTTTACAGTATGGCCGGGGGTGTCGGGTGTCAAGTGAGCAGGAACATGAGTATATTACTGATATGAAACGAAAGCATGATGTCGAGTACGAAGTGCAGAAAGACGATGAAGAGTGGAAGAGCCTGCTCTCGGCAGAAGAGTATCGGGTTTTGCGTCGGGCAGGAACCGAGCGTGCGTTTACCGGACGGTATCACGATTGCAAGGACGACGGGATCTATGTATGTGCCGGGTGCGGGAATCCTCTGTTCGATGCCCGTACAAAGTATGATTCGGGAAGCGGTTGGCCGAGTTATTACGAGCCGGTAAGCTCTCAGGCAGTCGAGGAGCACGAGGATCGCAGTCTTTTCGCCGTGCGCACCGAAGTATGCTGCAGCAGGTGTGGGGGACATCTCGGGCACGTGTTTAATGATGGACCCCGTCCGACCGGCCTTCGCTACTGTATGAACTCGGCAGCAATGAGGCTCAAAGAACGCGAACTCGGAGACTGAATGGCTCGCACAGCATCTGCATCGATACCAGGCGCCACAGACATAACGGCGGTCGTAGATACGGCGAGACGTGCGTTTCAGTCGCAGACGACGCCTGCGCCGCTGCGTGGCGAGCAGGCTCTTCGTCGTCTGGAGCAGGCTGTACGGGTACACGAAGACGCAATCCTGAAAGCGCTGCATGATGATCTGCGGAAACCGGAACTGGAAAGCGTAGCATCGGAAGTGTCGGTGTTTTTTCAGGAAGTCCGGGAACTGCGAAGGCATCTGAAGACGTTTTTTCGCCCGGCACGAAAACGGTCCCCGGCCGCATTTTTTCGCTCGTTCAGTACCGTGCATCGAAGGCCCCGCGGTGTAGTTCTGATCATTGCGCCCTGGAACTACCCTGTGCAGCTTTCTCTCGTTCCGCTGGCCGGTGCGATCGCATCGGGCAACAGTGTAGTGCTGAAACCATCTGAAATGGCGCCGAATGTCGCGTCGGTTCTATCGGTCCTCGTTCAGGAGGCGTTTCCCGATGGCCTTGTGCAGGTGGTCAATGGTGACAGATACGTTGCCGAAACGCTTTTGACCCACCGATTCGATCACATTTTTTATACGGGAAACAGCGCTGTGGGCAGATTAATCATGAAGGCTGCTTCGCAACATCTGACTCCCGTGACACTTGAGCTTGGCGGGAAAAGCCCGGTTGTGGTAACGAGGCACGCGAACGTGCGCGTCGCTGCCGAGCGAATCGCGTGGGGTAAGGGGTTTAACGCCGGTCAGACGTGCGTCGCTCCCGATTACGTCGCGGTCGATGAGGCTGTTCACGATGAGTTTGTGAGCAGTCTGAAAGCTGCTTTTTCGCGTATGTACGGGGAGGTGCCTCTCGAAAGCCCTGATCTGGCTCGAATCGTGAATAATCGACATTATGACCGGGTGTGCGGTTTGCTGGACGAATCACGTGGAGTAGTCTGGGGCGGACAGCGCGAAGCATCGAACCGGGCAATCGCTCCGGCCATCGTGGAGCGCGTCGACTGGAACGACTCGCTCATGTCCGAAGAACTCTTTGCTCCGGTACTGCCCGTCCTCTCGTACACGTCTCTCGACGATCTCGTGTCCCGAATCAACGCGTTGCCCCAGCCGCTCGCCCTGTATGTGTTCAGCGAGAAACGTCGTGAGGTCGAGGACATATTCAACCGCATTCCAAGCGGGGGCGGTTCGGTCAACGACGTGGTAATTCATGTCGCCTCTTCCGCACTCCCCTTCGGAGGGGTGGGAGACAGCGGATTCGGACGTTATCGCGGGGTCTACAGCCTGCAGACGTTTACGTTCGAGCGAGCGGTGGTGACCCATTACACCTTCCCTGAACTCCGGTTTCGATATCCGCCATACAAGGGAAAACTGAAGCTTATGCGCATGATCCTCCGGCACTGACGCGGCATGTTGTCCGGCCATGGCCTTTTCCTGTACTCTGTAGGTCCATGAGTTTTAAAGATTATTCTCTTTCGGATCCCGTAATGAAGGGAATTTCCGAAGCAGGGTTCACCGAACCCACCCCCGTACAGGTCCAGACGTTTTCACATACCCTGTCGGGCCACGACGTAACTGTGCAGTCGCAGACTGGAACGGGCAAGACTGCTGCCTTCCTCATTTCGATTTTCGAGTTACTGACGAAAAATGAACGCTACGCAGGCGCGAAGGCACTGGTCGTCGCGCCGACGCGGGAGCTTGCAGTACAGATCGACGAAGAGGCGAAACTTCTCGGAAAACACACAGGTCTGAAGACTGGCTGCTTTTACGGAGGAGTAGGGTACGGCAAGCAGGAAGACGAGATTGCCCGTGGTGTTGACATCATTATCGGGACTCCCGGTCGGCTGCTCGATTTCTGTCGCTCCAGAAAACTCGACTTCATGTCCGTGCGCATTTGCGTAATTGACGAAGCCGATCGACTGTTCGATATGGGCTTCTACCCGGATATACAGGAAATCATGAGGAAGATGGTCGACCGTACCGAACGTACGACCATGCTTTTCAGTGCGACGCTCAGCACCAAGGTGCTGAATATCGCGTGGAAGTACATGAACGATCCCGTCGAGATCGAGATAGAGCCGGAACACATCACGGTCGACCGAATCGAGCAGTCGGTGTATCACGTGGCGCGCGATGAAAAACTGCGACTGCTTCTCGGACTGCTTCAGAAGTTCAAACCGAGGAACGCGCTGATTTTCACCAACACGAAGGTAAAAGCCGAAGAGGTCTCGAAACGCCTTACAATTAACGGGTTTACATCCCGTTTTATCATGGGGGATCTTCCGCAGAGCAAGCGTTTACGCATAATCGACGACATAAAAAGCGGAAAGAACCAGTTCGTCGTTGCAACCGACGTGGCTGCACGAGGTATCCATATCGATGATCTGGAACTCGTCGTGAACTATGACGTACCTGAAGACCCGGAAAGCTATGTGCACCGCATCGGGCGCACCGCGCGGGCAGGTCTCGACGGCAGGGCAATAACCCTCGCGTGCGAACAGTACGTGTTCGGTCTCGAGGCCGTCGAGGAGCTCATTGGAAAGAAATTGCCTGTCGAGCGCTACGAACCGGACATGCTGGCGGACGATCGAAGCGAGGGCGTCAGCGTTCGGCACGACAGACACCGTGACTCCACCCGGCGCGGGGGGGATACTCGACGGTCTTCGAGACGATCCGACAGTCACCAGCGAAAGCCGCGCAGCCGGCCAGCGACACACCATGAGCACAAGCCAAGCGGCCGTGCAGTGGAGGCCGCGAGCGCTCACGGGCCATCCGGCGGGAAGGTTCATCATGACCCGACGTCCGACGCCGCGCGTCCACGAACCGGCGATCGATCGAAACAGCGACGTCGGAAATCACGAAGTGGGCATCATCAACCTGCGAAACAGACAGCCCAGACACAGACGGGAAACGCGCTCGAAGACAGGCTGGAACGGTACCGGCAGAAATATGGCGAGGATTTCGTGCCGAAACACATCGAGACGGCCGATACATCGACAAAAACGGCTGCGTCGGCCGGCGGGACGCGACCCTCACAGCCATCACCGCCGACCGAAAAACCGTCTCAGGGCCCCCTGAAGCGGATCGTATCGAGGCTGTTCCGAAAGAAATAGCTGTTTTGGGGCGTTGACAGCGTGCACTTCATTTCGGTAGTGTACTGATTCCGAATTGTTTACAGGAGCATAGAGAGTAGAATGGCACGAAATACAAAAGCCAAAGGAAAGATTGTACGCCGGTTTGGCGTCAACATATTTGGAAATCCGAAGTACGATCGTCTTCTGAAGAGAAAACCGTCCCCTCCCGGGGAGCCGAAGAAGAAGCGCGTCCGTCAGACCGAATACGGTCGACAGCTCGGCGAAAAGCAGAAACTGAAGTTTGCCTACGGCCTCAGTGAAAAGCAGTTCAGTAACCTCTTCTACAAGGCGAAGTCCATGAAGGGTGTTACGGGCGACAACATGCTGCAGCTTCTCGAGCGGCGCATGGATAACGTTGTGTATCGACTCGGTATGGCTGCCAGTCGCTCGCAGGCGCGACAGCTTGTCAGTCACGGTCACATTATGCTGAACGGGAGAAAGATTACTGTCCCGAGCGCGCTCGTTCGACCGGGCGATACGATCAGCGTTCGTGATCGAAAAACTACCAAGGATCTCGTGAGACGGTATCTTTCGGAGAACAGCGCACGCTCAGTCCCCCCGTGGCTCGCACTGAGTCGCGACGACATGACCGCGAGCGTTACGGTTATTCCAAGCCGCGATATTATTCCGACCATTGCCGACGAGCAGCTGGTTATCGAGTACTACGCGAAGCAGTAATTCTACGCGTGAAACGCGCGTTACGCGGAAGACCCCTGTCGTACAACTGGCAGGGGTTTTTTTATGCTTCAGAGGTGTATCAACTTCTGTAGCATCGTCGACTGCGTGTGAAATAGATGGCCGGTTTCTATATACTTAGACCTGCCATACCGAAAATAGAAAAAAGTCGCTGCAAGGAAGGTACGATGCCAAAGCTCCCAGTCCTGTGTCGAGATGAAGCGGTGTGTGACCGCATACAGAAGATATGCGACCGTTTTCAGACGGTCTACGATCCGGCTTTCTATACCGATGCCGATGAGTTTCTGGAGTCCCTTCGATACGATCTACCGGAAGCCGCGATCATAAATTTCAGCGATCAACCCGAGGAAACGGCGGACGTGTTACGTACCATCCACGGCGACCCATGGTTACACTATGGTGGCATAATCGGCGTTACCCGACGGCGCGATGAACAACGGGTGCAGGAGCTGCTTTCAGGTTCCAATGTCATCAGCCTTATTCGTCGCGGTGAGTTCGTATCGCATTTTTCGCGTGTTATTCGTATTCTGGTTCATAACCGGCAGATTCTGTTTCAGCGGGATATACAGAAGTACCTGCTCCGCGACATAAGCGGGTCATTTGTCATGGACAGCGATCCATTTAACGCCAGGACCTATGCGAATCTGGTAACGAACTACCTCTACAACTCGAACTACATCGATCCGGACGGCAAGGACCGTCTGCACGTTGCGTTGTTTGAGCTGTTAATGAACGCGATCGAACACGGCAACTGCGGGATATCCTACGAAGAAAAGAACGCATGGCTCGCTGAGGGACGGGATATACTGTTGCTCATTCAGGAAAAAATGTCACAAAAAGAGATTCAGGACCGCCGGGTACACTTCTCGTATCGAATAACGGACGAAAAGAGTTCGTTCCGGATCCGGGATGAAGGAGCGGGCTTCGACTGGAAGTCGAGAATGGCGGATAAAGCGCCAAAACTCGAGAGCCACGGACACGGCCTGCGGATGACCGGAGCCTACGTCGATAATCTTCGCTACAACGATGCTGGCAACGAAGTCATGTTTGATTTCGTGCATAACGCGCGCGAAGCGAACGCGGTGCCCGGTCTGTTCGCGCAGAGTGAGGAGCGGGTCGTCAATGCTGGCGAGGTGGTGTTTCGCGAAGGCGAAGAGTCGGATTACCTGTATTATATAGCGTCCGGAAAGCTCGGAATCTATTCGGGCGACTCACGGATTACGACGCTTACCCCGGACGACATTTTCCTCGGCGAAATGTCGTTTCTGTTGAACAATCGCCGTTCCGCGACGGTCATTGCCGAAGATCGCAGTCTGCTGATACTGATCAGCAAGAACCGGTTCGTAAGCGTAATCAAGGAGAAGCCGCACTACGGTATCTTCCTCGCGCGGCTTGTCGCGCAGAGACTCGAACGATTGAACCATTCCTACGCACAGCTGCGACAGGCTATATAGATCGTTTCAGACCTCGTTTGAAGGTGCTGCGGAACTGGACGGCCAGGCGTCATACCCTATGCGCTGCACCATTTCTATGACTTTATTGACGTTCGCCTCGTCTCCGTCGTGCTCAAGATAGATCCGGGACTTACCGCGATCCACCTCAACCCTGGAAATGCCCTGCAGCCGTTTTGCGAAGTGTTCTATAGCTATGGAGCAGCTCGTGCATGTGCCGCCCTGCATATCAAGTACTGTCTTTTCCATACCCGAAATATACGCAAAAAGAAATGCAATGTCATCGTGCCTCTACAGGAACATCCTTTCTTCGTGTTACCCTGCAGCATGGTTACATGCCAGGATACGGCTGGGTACGCCAGCAGGATGTGCGACGCGATTCTTCAGGCATTTCATGGGCGGGTAGGACCGGTACAGCTTCTGATTACCGGACTGTTCGCGGGGCTGCATGTTCTTATCGAAGACATTCCTGGTACGGGAAAAACAACGCTCGCGCGTGCCGTTTCGCAGGCATGCAGCACGGATTTCGGTCGCATACAATGTTCACCGGATCTTCTCCCCGCCGACATCACGGGAATGCTCATATGGGATGCTGTCAGTCAATCGTTTCAGTATAAACAGGGGCCGGTTATGCATCAGTGTGTTCTTGTCGACGAACTGAATCGTGCCGCGACGCGAACACAGGCTGCGCTACTTGAAACGATGCAGGAAGGAGCAGTGACGCTCGACTCAGTCAGGTACGAACTGCCGAGGCCCTTCTTTCTCGTGGCAACGCAGAACCCGGCAGCCTTTACGGGAACCTTCCCGCTTCCTGAAGCACAACTCGACAGGTTCGGTCTTTCGGTCAGGATTGGATATCCTGGACAGGATGATGAAGCACGCATTCTCGACTACGGCGTATCTCCTCCACCGGCGGTTCCTGCGGTCATGACGCCCGACGTCCTCCTCGAAATCCGACGGCTTGTTCAGTCGGTGACTGCTGTTGACAGCGTTCGACAGTACATTATCCGGCTTGCCGCCGAAACACGTTCGTCCCGCTTGCTTCGGCTGGGTTTGAGTCCGCGTGCGTCTGCACATCTGCTCGCGGCGAGCAGGGCTACCGCCGCAATTGCGGGGCGCGACTACGTTGCACCCGAGGATGTGAGCGACGTGTTTCGCGCGGTAGCGGTCCATCGTATCGTGCTTTCAGCTCAGGCCTCGGTGGAGGGGAAAAAGCCAGGAGGAATACTCGACGATATCCTCCGTACGGTACCCGTTCCGTCAGGGGTCTGATCAAATGCGCATGGATCAATCGGGTTCGCCGGTCAGTGAATACGAGCATGGTGGGTTGGTACTCCACCCGGCGGCGATTTTCCGGCTTGTTCTGGTTTTGTCGGTCGCGTCGCTGCTCGGGCGGTACTTTGGCGGGGTATGGAATATCCTTCGGGTTGGTCTTCTACTGGCTCCGGTCCTTTCGTTGATCTATCTGGCGTACGTGGCGCTCGGGGTACGACTCGTGCAGGATTTCTCGACCGATCATCCGGTGAAGGGTGGCACTGTCACGTATACATTGCAGCTCGGTAATGAAGCGATGCTGCCGTTTACCGGTGTAACAGCCGAGCTCTACCTCGGACGGTCTCATGACGGAGGCGAGCTACTGTCGTGCGTGTTGTTACCGGGTCGCACAATGACATTTCATCGGACGATTATCTGCCCGTTTCGAGGGGTGTATCCGGTCGGACTCGCACGTCTCGGTGTCACAGACCTCACAGCAACAGTTACGATACGTCTCGACGTCTCGCATCGGGTGTTCTACGTGACGCCTCGTGTCCTGTCGGTCGCGCCAGCAATGTTCCAGCTTTCCCGAGACAGGCCCGGTTCGGAACAGGTCCAATACGGTGTCGGGGAGGACGTCACGCTGTTCAGGGAACTGGTTGAGTATCGGGAGGGAGAGGATGCACGGCGTATTCTGTGGCGATACATGGCGATGCGGAATGCACTGCTGATTCCGACCTACGACAGGGGAGTCGACATCGGCCTGCGTGTTCTGCT
>SKKC01000378.1 GCA_007121695.1 Spirochaetales bacterium
CAGTGCCCGGCATGAAGAGTTCGGTGCGGCTTCTTCCTGTGTATCCCGCAGGTGCGCGGAGTCCGCTTGGAACCGCAATAGTTACCTCTACGAGTCCCTCAGGTCGTTCGAAATCGATCAACGGAAGATCGCGATGGATCCGGTTCATGAAACCGCCCCAGACCGGACCCGCGAGCGCTGCTCCGTACTGGTTTGTTCCAAGACTGCGACCGCCGCGGTCGAATCCGTACCAGATAGTCGTCGTATAGTACGGCGAATAACCAACGACCCATCCGTCTGACCAGTTCTGCGTCGTTCCTGATTTTGCGGCCATGGGCATGACAGGATTCTGTGCCCTGAGGGTACCGTCGGTAAAGACGCCCCGCATGAGGTCGGTCATGATATACGCGGCTTCAGGGCTGATTATCTGACCCGCAGCGCCTCGTCTCTGCTGTTCAATTCGCAGCTCGCGTTCCGGTTCAGCGATAACGCGTCCCCGCTGGTCTTCGATGTAGCGTATGGCGATCGGATCGACCTGGCGACCACCCGAGGCAAAGGTCGCGTATGCACGAGTCATTTCGAGGGGACTTACAGAGGAAACTCCAAGGGCAACCGGATAGCGTCGCTCGAGACCGCGCGCGGCCATGTTCGATTCCGGTATGCCGAGCAACGCGGCGGATACATTCAGCGCAGTCGTAAAACCGGTCCTGTGAAAGACACGCACTGCAGGTATGTTGAGTGAGCGGTTCAGAGCTTCCCGGACCAACATGGGACCGTTCCAGTTGCCGGCATAGTTACGCGGTGCATACATGCTGCCGTCTTCATTTCTGAACACGACAGGTGAGTCATACAGCATCGTAGCCGGGGTGATGACTCTCGAATCTATCGCGGCTGCGTAATACAGCGCCTTGAACGCCGAGCCCGGAGTTCGGCGTCCGGACACGGCCCGGTTCAGCTGATCGATCCGTTCAAACTGGGCGCCTCCGATCATGGCCGTAATGTGGCCGTCCCGGTTGTCCAGAGTTACAAGCGCGCCCTGCACCTGATCCTGCTGCTGGGTCGATCGCTGGGCGATCTGATTCATGCGCGTCGCGTGGTAGATGCCGTCGCTGACGCCCGGCGAGAAGAGCAGGGACGCAATACTCACAATCGGCGCAATACTCTCGTTATACACCGCCTGTGCCTGCCGTCGGTTCTGTAATCCCGAAACCTGCAGATCCGGCAGATCGAAGGCGAGACCGATCAGATCGAGGATGGGAACAATGTCACGGGAGGCGCGAGTCATGGCGACCTCGCGCGACTGGCGAACGCTTGCGTTTGCCCGTTCGAGGCCTTCCCTGAGAAACTGCTCGCCATATCGCTGGTGATCGAGGTCAAGAGTAGTGTGTATAACGAGCCCCGCGCGGTTTATGTCGACCGGTCGGCCAAGGAGAATGTCTCCCTGCAGCTGCCCACGTACAAACTCGCTGAAATACGGGGCTTCGTCAGCACGATCGAGGAACGCGCTTGAAATACTCGACCGGGTAAAGTCGTAGTTTGTCCAGTATTCCTCGAATGAAAAATCCGCCTCGCTCTGACTGACAAAGCCGGCGTCCACGATCTGGTTCAGAATCACTCGCTGCATTGTCCGGGCGCGTTCAGGGTTCCGCAGCGGGCTGTAGCGTGAGGGGTTGGCCAATTGAATGACGAGCATAACCGACTCGGCAGGAGACAGCTCACGCGCTGAATGACCGAAGTAAAACTGGCTCGCCGCTTCGACACCGTGCGTATTGTGTCCGAAATACATGCGGTTCAGGTATGCTTCGATAATTTCGTGCTTGGTCCACGTGCGCTCGAGTTGAAAGGCCCACCACAGTTCGCGGATCTTCCGGGCGACCGAAATATCGTCGCGGTCGTCGAACATATGTCCGGCGAGCTGCTGCGTTATCGTGCTGCCACCCGAGACATATCGGCCAATCAATATGTTCCACGCTGCCCGGGCCGTACCACGTACACTGAATCCGTTGTGTCGAAAGAAGTCACGGTCTTCGCGGACAATAAGTGCGTAAATCAGGTGGTTCGGAAGCTCGTCTATGGAAACGATATCCCGACGTTCCGTCGAGAAAAACTCGGAAATAAGACGGCCGTGACGATCGAGTACCTGAGAGGGAAGGGCAAGCTCGCTGTCACCGAATTCTGATATGTTGCGGATATTTCGGGTGGAAGCAAGAGCGAGACCCAGACCGATACCAACCGTTATCGCTATGAAGGCTGCAAAGGCTATCAGAACGTTGAGAAGCACCTTGCGACTACGAGGAAGGTTCATGCGCTCAAAAGTACGTGGGCCTGTAAGTTTTGTCAAGACAAGCACCTGCGGCTTTCGCGGCGGCAACGAACGGGCAAAAAAAGGGCCGGTTCTGCAGAACCGGCCCAACCGTTCGGTGTCGGCGTACTATAGTAAACTGGGAGGGGAACTAAAGCAGCCGACATTCTTGATTATCGTCTCCCGACGAGAATCCTTTATTAAATTCTTACTCCGATTTTTGCCGTTCGGCAAGGCCCCGGGTTGGGGACCCGATTATACGTTAATCCTGCTCCTCGATAACGCTCAGCAGGAGGTTCAGATCGGCTCGATACAGCACTCCGGATTCTGCGGTAAACTCCTGCGAAACACTCCGGTCTCCAATCTGAAAACGAAGCAGATTCGGTCCCGGATCTATTTCTATTGTCGACCCGATAACTCCGGTCATGAGTCTTCCGTTGAGAGAAACGATAGATCCGCGCGGGCCGTCGACCGAAAGGCGGGCAGGAATTGGCTCGAGCGACAGTTCGAGTGCACGCACACGGCCCCGCTCTACGGCTGCGGTTCGCGTTACCTCGCGATATCCCTCTGGTATGAACTCGACCGTTCGAAACCCGGGTTGCAGAAACACCCGGGACAGTTCATCGACTGATACCTCAGCGCCGTCGACACGCAATGCATGTGGCAGTTCTGCCAGATCAACTGCAGTACCGGTTTCGTCGGAGACATCGAATCGTATTCCGCCGATTTCACGCGTATGAGGAATGATCTGGACGCGTATTTCCTCGTTCTGCAGATACTCCGGAAAAGCCTTTCCTACCGGCAGAAACGTGATCGCGAGTGGGTACGCGCTCTGTGCGGGCATTCGTTCCGGTCGTGTTGTGCCCGCTACCCGTATACGTGGATCTTCAAGGACGGGAAGGCGAATGCGCGTGTTCCCCCTCTCGAGGAAGGGTTCAAAGTGAAGCCTGTCTCCACGCGTCGTAACGGGTCCGGTGGTTTCGAACCTTGCCATCAGATTCCCGTACAGCAGCACCGCTATGGTCAAGTCGGACCGCGACGCAACGGCCGCCGGCAGCTGGGCGCGAACTTCAATTGCGTCATAGAACAGGTATTCATCAAGTTCGATAAGGAGTATGTCGGCGAGCCTCAGCGCATGCTCGAAGGTCTGTGTATCTGCCGCACGTATCGTGCTTGTGCCTACGTATCGCCCGACAATGGACTCTGTCCCGTACAGCGGCGCAAGGACGGCGAAGGTGAGGACAAGTGCTGTAAAAGCGTATCTGGGGATGCGGACCATACACCTGTCCATCCTGACATACAAGATTACCACATGAACGCGGTTTCGCATTACCGCAAGCCGTGAAGAAACTGCACGGGATCCCGAGCTGAGCCCCGAACCCGTATCTCGAAATGCAGGTGGGGACCGGTACTCAGTCCAGTACTTCCGACTTCTCCGAGTATCATACCTGAAGTAAGGTTTGCATTCAACTCGGTGTGTACAACCGACATGTGTCCGTAGAAGCTCGTGAACACGTCGTCGTGCTCCATGATTACGTAATACCCGTACACCGGGTCCCATCCGGATGCGACAACCGTACCTTCGCGCGCTGCTCTGATGGGCGTTCCTTCCGGAGCCGCGAGATCGACACCAGTGTGATAGCTCGGGCGTCCGGTAAACGGATGCAGGCGCGCACCAAACGGTGATGTAACTCGTGTAAACTCTACAGGGGTTCGAAACAGCACGCCCAGGAAGGCCCGTCGCTCGTGAGCCGAAAAATCTGCCCCGGGAAAAAACGCAAAGCGAACAGGCCCATCGTGTGTATTGATCGTCACGATCCGGTAGTCGACATCGACGTTGTCTGATCCGCCTGATCTGTCCGGATCCCGCGGTGGGACAAACGGGTCGTCTTCGTCGACAGGCAGGCTCCAGTCAATAACATCTGACGGCGCAAGACGTGCGGAAAGCATGTACTCAAGATCGGTCATCGGCTCGAGAGGAACGAATATTCCCGGCTGGTTCGGGATCAGGACTTCCCGCAGATTATCCGGGAACTCTGCCGAACGAATCCGGTTCACGGTTGCAAGTGTTGATTGTGGCAAGGTCGTCCGGGACGAAACGCGAAAGAAAGTGTCAGCCTCGGTTAACTCATATCGAAACAGGAACAGAGGCGGGCGATCGCCACTGCTCCTTTGCGCCTGATGAAACTGCTGAACATCATCCTGCAGTTGCGCAAACAGGACGTCGGAACGGCTGAGTTGCTGTATCTTCGGATAATCACCGGCTGCCGGGACGGCGACTGCCAGAGCAAATGCGAGGCTGAATATCAAGATCTCGGGTCGCCGCAGATCCGACCTAATCACGATACCCTGTCCTTCCTCCCGCCGCATATCCGACAGCCGCGACTACAAGCAGAAGCATCGGTACTGCGGCGATTATCCCAACAGACGTGTAGATCAGAACCGTGGCGTACAGCCCCGCTGCCGAAACAATGGCCGCGATCCAGACCGTTCCCGAGCGTCGCCGTACGTGGTTTCTGTCGCGAGTGCGACCTTTGAGGCGGTGGGAAATCCACACCGCGCTCGCGAAAAAACTTCCCGCAAGGACCGACAGTCCATACGCAGCAGGTGCACGAGTTGCCAGAAACCACAGCGGCAGAACGATTCCTCCCGAAATCAGAACTATGGCGCCAATTACCAGAAGCGGTGCAGCTACGGTTTGTGCGATTTTCCGCCATCCGCGAAATACTCTGTAGTGTATCGGTGAATCATGCATGAGACCTATCTGCTATCGCCAGAGGCGGATTCAAGTGTCTCGCGGCGGCGCGCATAGTCTGTTGCTGCAACATCGTCGCCGGTCGCGGTTGCGACCTCTTCGAGCGCCTGGAGCGCTCGAATCATGCCCCGCGGTGCTGAAATACTCTCGTGTACTGCCAGAGAACGAGAAAGATAGTCAAGCGCGTCTTCGTTCCTGTTCATGCGGAACGAGATTCGGCCGAGCGCGTACAGGTCTGCTGCTATACCACGCGGGTTCTCCATCGCCCGGTCGAGTTCCAGCGCTTCTGATGCGTACGCGAACGCCTGCTCCAGGTTTCCGCTCCGCGACTCAACCGATGCACGCATGAAGAGGTTTGCCGCGAGCTCCCGTCTGCGGTTCAGTCGACGATTCACTTCTTCGGCCTCACCGAGAATGACGCGCGCGTCATCGAGTCTGCCAGCGGAGGCATGAGCACTACCGAGATTATGCAACACAATGGCGCGGTCCGAGTCGACGTTGCCGACTGTGTCGAGTTTCTCCAGTGCCGTTTCGAACATGGTGCGCGCCTGTTCGGCATTACCCTGTTGCAGGCTCAGTTCGCCCTGATTGTTGATCGCCAGCGCCTCGATCCGCGCGTTTCCAGTGCGTTCGGACATCCGTCGCGCGGTCGCGTAATGGTCGCTCGCCGTATCAAAATCGCCCTGTGCCTGCCAGGTTCGTCCAATCGAGTTATGCATGTCTGCCATACCGTCTCGCTCGTCGACCGACGTGTTCAGGGCCAGTGCAATCTCAAAAAACGCACGCGCCTGAGAATAATCTGCCCTGTCGAAGGCCGTGTTCCCATATTCGGCGAACTGAGCCGCGCGGTTTCTCGTAACGCGAATCTCGTCCGGTTCCCGGGGCGTACTTGAACAGGAGACGAGAACGAGGCTGGCCGACAGAAGAAGTAGCAGATGTTTCATTAGAACTGCGCCTCCCGAAAGCTCTCCACGTTGGACGGTTGATCAATACGTTCCGGAATTCCGCCCCGGAGCAGGGGATTATTCCGAAGCCCGGTCAGCACATCCTGTCCGACGATAAGCGCCTCTCGTCCTTCTTCGAGAATGGCCGCCAGCTGGGGAGTCTGTGCACCGGCGAACCGTGCGATCTGACTGACTTCATCAAGCGTCTCGTTTATAGACGAGAAAATACCGAGAATTTCGTCGAATAGCATGTTGTCGTCGTCAAAGAGAGTGGCTACAGTGCCGCTGCCACCAAGGAGCTGCGGAACGATGCCGGTGGGGTCCCGGAACTCGTCGCTCGCTGTCGCAGCGTTATCCGCAATCCGGTTCACCGATGCAAGCAGTTCTTCGCTCCCTGCGAGCAGGGCTTCCGTATCGTCGAGACGATCCTCGAGCACGGCAAGGAGGCTGAGTGTCTGCCCGACCATATCGGCAATCGGGCCATCGGTTATGCTTCCGTCGAGGGTACCCGAGAGCGTTCCCAGTATGTCCTGCGTGGAATCGAGTATTTCCGATACACTCAGGAGAAGCGGGTCAATTTCCGACAGAATGGTGGAAATGGGATCGGGAGGCTGCGAGCGCTCTACGATACCGACCGCCCGTATAGCGCGTCCTGTTTCACTGTTCCACTCCGGGATTACGCTGAACTCTTCCAGCGGTTCGTCTGAGCGGGTTCCCCGATGCAGAACAAGCGTGCCACCGAGAATGGGGTTTGTCGCGAGCTCGACGAGAGATCCCTTGGTTACCGGATGGATGTACCGTTCGCGGATATTGAAGGTTACATTGACATTGTTGTCTTCGCTGAGTGAGATGTTTGTAACGCGTCCAACCTCGAAACCCCGAAAGTCAACCGTCATTCCGATGTTCAGGCCGGACGCAGAGCTCAGAACCGTCGAGTATTCGTAGCGTGGTTCGAACCATCCCTGTCCTGTGCCGATTGCAACCATGAGGACGATAACGAACACGACGGCCAGGATGGTGAAAAGACCGACAATCTGTGTCGCAAAGCGTATGCGAAATTTCATCGTTCTGTTCTCCCTGACAACCAGTCTTCATACATTGTCAATCTCTCCCAGGAGCGTAAGGATGTCGCTGTCGAACGTTGCAGCCTGATCAAGCACATCCGAGACGATATCACGGACAAGCGCATTGTCTGAACCCGCCACGACATCCGGAGTGCCATGCACAAGCAGTTCACCTTCGTCGATGACCATTATTTCGTCCGCGAGTTGTGAAACCACGGTCGCGTTATGACTCACGATGACGAGCGTTGTCCCGGACTCCTTCAGCTCGCGCAGGAAGCCCAGAATGCGGTCGACCCCGGTTCTGTCGACAAACGTAGTCGGTTCATCGAGAATCAGCAGCTCTGGTTCCGTGAGTACAGCCCGCGCAAAGGCAACCAGTTTCGCCTCTCCTGCGCTCAGTGAAGCCGGACGAAGGTTCAGATCGTCGGTAAACTTTATCCGATCAATTGCATTTCGAATTTTCCGGTCGCGCTCTGACTTTGTAAGGTCCGGGTAATGCTGTTCGAGCGGCAGGGCGAGATTCCGGTATACACTCATGTTCTGCCAGAGCGCAGCGTCCTGAAAGACGAACCCACAGGTTTTTCGAAGTCGGAGCAGTTCCCTGTTCGTTAAGGGGCCGAGAACGCGATCGAAGACACGAACCGTCCCGGAGGTCACGGGAATGATTCCTGCGGCCGCCTTTATGAACGTGGATTTTCCTGATCCGGAACGGCCCATGACTGCGACCGTTTTTCCGGGAGTGATGTCGACCGATATGCCCCGGACAGGTGTAAAGTCCTCAAAGGCCACGATTACGTTCTGTGTGCTCAGCGCCGTCCCGGTTTTTTCGCCCATTATGTACCTATAAGTAGCTGACAAGCGTAATGGCCGCGTTTGCGATTACCGTCAGTGTAATGCCCTGTCCAACAGATTTAATCGCCCGTACTGGTACTTCCGTTCCCGCGCGCTCTACGGCGAGTCCCTGGTAGGTTGCAACGCACCCTATCAGTACGCCGAATACGATACTCTTCACGAAGCTCGCTACGAAGTCGGTGAGCGTGACAGATCCGTAGAGCCCGAACAGGTACTCTTCGAGTGCGAGCGGCTGGACAAGTTGCGTGACGAGGAATGAGCCCACCAGGCCGAAAAAATTGAAGTATATGTTCAGGAGTACGAGCGATATGACGACCCCGAGCACGCGGGGAACGGCGAGATAGGTGATCGGATTCAGACCCGTTGCCATATAGGCCTCTATCTGGTGATCGACCACCATGTTGCCGAGTTCGGTAGAGATTGCCGTGCCCGAGCGGGCGATCACTATGAAGGCCGTGAGAATGGGTCCGAGTTCCCGTGTAATGACCGTAATCAGGATCGTGTAAATAAGTTGTCCCTGGCCGAGCTGGGGGAGGACCGACAGACCCTGAATGATAATGACTGCACCAATTGCAAGGCTGAGCACGGCGACTATGCTGAGCGCGTTCACACCTGTGAACAGGATCTGCATTTTGAGCACGCCGCCGCCGCCGCCGCGGCGTTGCATACGGAAGTAGGCAGGGATGTTTCGTACGATTTCTATCATGAATCCGAGGGCATAGACGAGTTCTTTCGGAGCTCGCAGAACTCTGGTCCCTACTGCATCAAGCATAGACCTTCCTTGACATACACGCCAGTGTGGGTTTTGTGGCTGCTAATACGTTGCACCGAATTATTCCTGACTGTCCACCACTCTGACACTATAGTACAGGGCGGTCCGGCCAGGGTATATCTGATGCGGGAACGTAAAAAAACCCGGAACGCGAAAAACGCAGTCATCGACAGGTAAATCCCTGAAGCGCGGTGGTTTACGAGGTGCTCAACACCAGGGTGGCGGACAGTAGGTACACAATCTTGCAATTCCTCTCGGACGCGTTTAGACTTTCGATTGTTCACGATAGGAGATAGCAAGACGTGCCCCGAGCAATGACATACAAACCAGGCTCCGTCATATATTTCAGGGGTGACGTCGGTGACAAGATATACGTCCTCAAGAACGGACGGATTATGCTCTCGTCCGAGGATATCGAGACCGGCGAAGAGATTCAGGAGCGAGTCGGCGTCGGAGAATTCTTTGGAGTGAAAAGTGCGTTCGGGAAGTATCCGCGCGAAGAGAACGCGCAGGTGCTTTCGCACAGCGAAGTCATTATTTTTTCCGTACCGGAGTTCGAGCAGTACGCCGCGGCGAA
>SKKC01000154.1 GCA_007121695.1 Spirochaetales bacterium
ACCGTAAAGGTACCATGCAAAACAGGGAAGATCAACGTTCGTGGGACGAGGTGCGAGCGCGTCACACCATGTACTTCGCGTCCGAGCAGTAGGTTGGATATGCCCAGGGGATTTCGGCGAACTCCCGTGTCGTGAGGCCCTGCCGGATCGCGAGGGTAAAGAGGTTAATCTGCTCGCCCGCGTAGGGACCGACGATGTGCGCTCCGAGGATTTGCCCGGACGACGTGTCCGCGACGGTCTGGTATCGCACAACGGCGCCGCCGAGGCGCCGCGAACTCGGCCAGCCGCCGCCGTCGCCTGTTTTTACCTCGACATCGAGATCCTCGCTCTTTGCCTGTTCGGGCGTGATGCCGACACTCGCTATCTGCGGGTGTGTGAACACGACCGACGGGATTGCGTCACGTTCGGCTCGGCGCGATCGAGGCGAGACAATGTTTGCCGCGGCAATTTGTGCTTCCATGTCCGAGATTGGCGCAAGCTGCTTTGTCGCAGCGCAGTCGCCGATTGCGAACACACCTTCGGCACTTGTCTGCAGATATTCGTCGACCACAATACCCCGGCGCTCCGTTTCTACACCGATCTTCTCCAGTCCGAGTTTTTCGATGTCTGGAACCCGCCCGATCGCGCTCATGACCCACGCAGCTTCGTACGAGCTATTGTCATCCGTCCTGACCGAAAACCCCGTCCCGGTTGCGACGATTTCACTGACTTCGGCGTCAGTAACGAACGAAATCCCGAGTTTCTGACCAGCTTCAACAACCGGATCGACGAGCGACGCCGGAAAAAGAGGAAGTATACGCGGGCCCCGTTGCAACACGGTGACACGCGAGCCGGCGATTGCTGCGATACATGCAAACTCGAGCGAGATATATCCGCCGCCGATAAACACCATCGAATCCGGAAGCGAATCGAGTTCGAGGAAATCGTCGCTCGTTGCGGCGAGCTCGCCGCCTGGAATTGAAAGCGGCCGAGATCGTGCGCCGGTTGCGACAATGAAATACGAGGCCTTCAGCACTGTTCCCGAAGACTCAAGTTCAAGGGTCTCGGGACCCGTAAACGATGCACGCTCGACAAACACATCGATACCGTCGTTGCGAAACGACTCCACGACACTGTCGGGAATCGGATCGGTGAATTCTCGCTTGAAAGTCTGTAGTGCGGGCCAGTCGGTGAGTACCTGCCCCGCGACCCCGTGCTGCTGGAGCGCCCGGGTCTCGGCAACGAGCTGCGTATTCACGACGAAATACTTCTTTGGCTGGCACCCTCGCAATGCGCAGGTACCGCCAACCGGCCCGCAGTCGACCATGGCGACCGACTTCCCGGCGCTCGATAGCGCCTGGGCCGCCGTCTGTCCTGCGGTTCCCATTCCAACGACGACCACATCATACCGCTTCATCCGTAACCTCCGATACTGTTGTCCGGACACTAACAGGCATAATTTGTATCGTCAAGTAAACGTATGTAGATACAAAAACACGGGTCATACCCGAAGCGGCCGAAGCGCCTCGATATGCTCCGGCGAAAGGCCGCAGCAACCACCGACGATCTGTACGCCGCTTGTGACCCACTGTGACGCGCACCGCAAAAATTCATCCGGAGGAATAATCGCCTCGAACTGCCACTGCGGCATGCGGAAGTACCCGGAGTCCGGATACGCGAGCAGGGGGCCGTCGTAGTTGTCGCGCAGAACAGCGAGTGCATCGCCGATCAGGTGCGAAGGTGTGTGCATGATTCCCGCCGCCGCCACGTCGTAGTCGTCAAGGACTGTGATGAGCTCTGCGAAAGAAATAGTCCTGTCCGGTGCGAAGCTCAACAAATGGCCGTCTGCGCCCTGCCGTGCGGAAAACCCGACCCAGACCGGCAGGCCTGTCGCATGCGCCGCTTCGATCGCTGCCGGTACGCGTTCCGGGTAGTACATCATCTCCAGCAGAATCAGGTCGCAGCCGGCGTCGTGCAGGAAACTCGCCATTTCGGCAAAGGCTTCGCGCATGTCCGTTTCGGACGGCGTCCGCGAAGGATCCGATTGCGCGGTGCCAGCCACCATAGGCGCCATGTGGGAGATTGCACCGGCGACGAGCACATCGCTTCGCCCGCTCGCCTCGCGCGCGCGAAAGGCAGCATCAATAGCGGCCTGATTTATTTCCGCGAAACGGTCTCCGTAGCCAGCAGGTTCGAGCATGAGCCTCGACGAAGCGTAGGTGTTCGCGGTAATAACGTCGGCTCCGGCGGCAATGTAATCCCGGTGTACGCGTTCGAGCAACTCGCCGTTTTCGACAGAAGCAGGTCCGCACCACGCACCCGGGTCCATACGGGCACCAAGGCGCTGCAGTTCGGTGCCGGTGCCGCCGTCGAGAATAACGGTTTTTCCGGTTTCAAGGCGATTCTGTACTGCGGTGTATCTCATTTGGCGTGTCCTTCGCACGGTCCGGCATTTCGAGCACGGTGTGTCTCACACCACCTATGGCAAACGCTTCCGGCAGCGGTTCAAGACGTTCGCTGTATTCTGACAGACGGTCGGCGACGATGCCATCGGCAATGAGCTCGCGTTCGCTCCTGAGTCCGAGATCGCCGCTCCGTGAAAGTTCCGCTTCGAGGGCGACGCGGAGCATATCCCGCCGTTGTCGGTGCGCAGGGTCCTTGGCCAGATTGTGAATGTTCTCAGGATCAGCCTCCAGGTCATACAGTTCCTCGGCAGGTTTCTGCGGGTGCATCCAGAGCATCTCCGCAGGCTCGAGTTGGCCTTCGGCGGCGAGACGTCGAACCTCGTGTGTCGCAGGGTGCCGTTCCATATAACGCAGCCGTTGTGCGTAGGGGATCTCCGGATAGTCATTCCGGATGTACAGAAACCGACGGTCACGCGCCGCTCGCACCCGGTCAAAGCCTTCATCCATGCGGTCCCGTCCGGCAAACGCGATCTCGCGACGCTGCTTCGCCGGAGCGCCGTCTGCGGTAAGAAAGGGACGTCCGTGATACCCGTCCGGAACCCGAACACCGGCGAGCGTAAGTACTGTCGGAGCCACATCGACCCAGCTGACCATCTGGTCGTCGACGCCGCGTGAGATTCCCGGGCCGTGAACGATCAGCGGCAGGTGTATTCCTGCGTCGTAGCACCACCTTTTTTCGCGTACCACGCCCCGCCCGTGGTCGCTCATGTAAATCACAACCGTGTTTGCGGCATAGGGCGAGGCACGAAGCGCCGCACGCACCCGGGCAACATCCCGGTCCTGCAGCGTAAGCGCATCGTAGTACCGCGCGAGACTCTCTCGCACCGCCGTGGTGTCGGGTAGGTACGCCGGAACGGGTACCCGAGCCGGGTCGTGTCTCTCGTCGGGTGACAGCTCGTGCTCCCTGCTCAGCCGCTCTTGCACCTGGCCTGTATACGGGCTGTCGTTCGGCCACATTGTGCTCTCGTGGGTAATGCCGAGGTTGCAATAGACGAAGAAACCGGTGTCGGGTAACGTTCCTCGTTCAAGATCGTCGATCCAGTCATCGGTGCTGTCTGCGAAGCCCTCCGGTGGATCGAAGTTAAAATCGGTCTTTCCCGGCCACCGTACGTGGTATCCGGCGTCGCGCAGTTCGTGGGTAAACAGACGTGGCGGGTTGCAGACCGTCGAGCGCATGTGGTGAGCGCCGAACGACCACTGATAGCGGCCCGTTACGAGGGCTGCGCGGCTCGGGGCGCAGACTGTACCGGTAGAGCAGGCGTTGGTGTAGCGGAGTCCGGATTCCGAGAGCGAGTCAATGCTGGGGGTGGTACCTGCAGGGTCACCGTAACACCCGTGGTGGCGCCCCGTATCCTCGCCGACCAGAAGAATAAAGTTCAGACGATGCGACCGCTCCTGTAATGCCATGCGTTGAATTATACTGGACCATCGTGGAGTGTGCACGCCGCACGCTCACGGCATTGGCCATCGCGATAGGCGTGGCCGCCCGCCCGCTTGCATACGTTTGCCGACCTCAATCCTCCGGCGGTCGTCGGAGTCGCTTTCGCTCGCTCCGGGCTCGCTTGCCCTGAAGCCGTCGTTCGCGCGCGGCACGGGTCGGTCGGGTAGGGCGGCGTGGGCGTTCGGGTCGGATCGCGTGGTCAATGAGCGACAGCACTCGGTCCATCGCGATTTCACGATTGCGCGTCTGGCTGCGGGTTTCCGAGGACTGTACGACGAGTTCGCCGTCGCTGTTTATGCGGGTGCCGAGGCGACTCACGAGTGCATCGAGTTCTGCAGGCGAAAGGTCGAGCTCTGCAACCGGGAGGTGCAGCGTGACCTGTGTGTTTACCTTGTTTACGTTCTGGCCGCCCGGGCCGCCAGAGCGAGAGAAGGTCTCGCGTGCGACGGCCCGAACCTGCTGTTCGAGTGTGTCACGCATTTCAACAGTATACCCCCGAACGCTGCCGAATGGCGCGGGTTGACCCGTTACTCAACAGGAACGGGCTTCAGCTCCCATATTTCGCTCGCATACTCGTGTATCGTGCGGTCGCTTGAGAACTTGCCCACGCGCGCGGTGTTCAGGATCGCCATCTTCGCCCACCGGCCTGCGTCCCTGTACGCTGCCTCGAGTTTCGCCTGCGCCTCTACGTAGGCCTCGTAGTCGGCGAGAACCAGGAAGGGATCTCCACCGTCTAACAGGCTGTGCACCAGCGGCGCGAAGGCGTCGTGCTCACCAGGGGTAAAGTAGTCGCTGCTGAGCCAGTCGATGACGGCCTTGAGCTCCTCGTTCGAGTTATAGTAATCGCGCGGGTTGTAGCCGCGCTTACGAATCTCGAGAACTTCTTCGACGCGTTTCCCGAAAATGAAGATGTTCTCTGAGCCAACCTCTTCTTCTATTTCGACGTTGGCACCGTCGAGCGTACCGATGGTGATCGCACCGTTGAGCGCGAGCTTCATGTTTCCGGTTCCGGACGCCTCTTTGCCAGCGGTGGAAATCTGCTCCGAGACGTCGGCTGCAGGGATAATGTGCTCCGCCACGGTTACCCCGTAGTTCTCGGGAAACACGATCTTGAGCTTGCCGCCGATGCGCTCGTCCGAGTTAATGCGCTCTCCAACCTTGTTGATTGCGCGAATAATGTTCTTCGCAAGGTCGTAGCCGGGAGCTGCCTTCGCGGCGAACACGAAAACTCTTGGGTGCATGTCAAAGGTCGGGTCGTGCAGCAGTCTGCGGTACAGCGTCAGTATGTGCAGGAGGTTCAGGTGCTGTCGCTTGTACTCGTGAAGACGCTTTATCTGTACGTCAAAAATGGCGTTCGGGTCTATCTCGTAGCCGTCGCGCTCGAGAATGTATGCGGCAAAATCGGCCTTGTTCTGGTGCTTCACTTCCATGAACCGTTTCTGGAAGGCCGGATCGTCTGCCACGGTTTCGAGCTTACGCAGCTGGTCGAGGTCCTTGGGCCAGTCGGTGCTGCCTATGGCCTCGGTAATGAGGTTTGAGAGCTTCGGGTTACACGCGAGCAGCCAGCGCCTCGGGGTAATGCCGTTGGTCTTGTTCACGAGCTTCCCCGGGTACAGCTCGTCAAAACTCGAGAACAGGTCGTCGCGTAACAGCTGCGTGTGCAACGCGGCAACGCCGTTCACCTTTGCAGATGCGACAACCGAGAGGTAGGCCATGCGTATCATCTTCTCGCCGCCTTCTTCTATGAGCGAGAGTTCCGCGAGTTTTTTCCTGTCGCCGGGCCAGCGTTTCGCGACTTCCTCTTCGAGGAAGCGGCGGTTGATTTCGAAGATTATCTCGAGGTGTCGAGGTAGAACCCGCTCGAACAACGCGACGCTCCACTTCTCGAGCGCTTCGGGAAGCAGGGTATGATTCGTGTAATTGAACACCTTCCGGCAGACCGCCCACGCCTGATCCCAGGTAAACTCGTGCTCATCTATCAGAAGCCGCATGAGTTCGGGTACCGCGACCGCCGGGTGGGTATCGTTGAGCTGTATGGTGACGAAGTCAGTGAACTTCTTCCAGTTGTCGTGCTGTCGGAAGTAGCGGCGAATAATGTCCTGAAGCGAGCAGCTCACAAAAAAGTACTGCTGAACCAGACGCAGTTCCTTTCCGTTTTCGGTCTTGTCGTTCGGATAGAGGACCTTGGAGATGGTTTCACCGACCGCCTTTTCGCGAACCGCCTCCACGTAGCCGCCGAGGTTGAACACCTCGAGGTTGAACTCTTCGGTTGCCCTTGAATCCCACAAGCGCAGAAAGTTGACGGTCTCTGCGGTGTAGCCGCAGATCGGCACGTCGTAGGGAACACCGCGAATGGTCGAGTAGTCGACCCACGCCGGGCGGAAATCTCCCTTGCTGTCTACGGTGTGCTCGACGCGGCCGTAGAGCTTCACATCGACCGCGTACTGCGGGCGGACAATCTCCCAGGGGTTCCCGAACTGCCGCCAGTTATCGGGCTTTTCCACCTGGTGGCCGTCTTCGAAGGACTGGCGAAAGAGGCCGAACTCGTAGCGTATTCCGTAGCCTATTGCCGGGTAGTTGAGCGACGCGAGAGAGTCGAGGAAACACGCGGCAAGGCGGCCGAGACCCCCGTTGCCGAGACCCATATCGTTTTCTTCATCGGCTATAGAATCGAAATCAGTGCCGAGTTCCGCGAGCGCTTTCCGGGTGTTCTCGATCAGGCCGGAGTTGAACAGGTTGTTGACCAGCAGGCGCCCCATGAGGTACTCGAGACTCAGGTAGTACGCGCGACGGACAGGCTTTGCATTGTGCGCAGCCTGAGTAGCCATGTGGCGTTGCAGAATGCGATCGCGAATCGCGGCGCACGTGGCGAGCCACCATTCGTTGTTGTCCGCGCCCTGCGGTTCCCGGGCAAGACTGTACTGCAGGTGGTTCAGGATCGAGAGCTTTATGTCTTCGACGCTGTCGCCGGAGTTAAACCGAAAGCCTGTCGACTTCGAAGTGGCTTTCGCGGCGGTTTTTCGGGTTGGTTTTGTACTCATAATGGTTTTTCGAGTATAGAAAGTGTGATGGACGTATTCAAGCACGTCGGAAACGTCCGGACCCTCCTGAACGCAGGCGGTTTACGGGACGTGAGCGCGTTTTTTCCGTAGCGCAAAGCGCCGAGCACGCGCTACCATGATTCGCATGAAGCAGCCAGCCCGTCGGCTCACCCTGTTCGCATTCGCGACAGCCGCACTCTTTGCGGCAATGCTCCTTGTTGCCCCGTTTCCCATTCTCGACACGCAGCCCGGACTGACCGCCGATGGTGTGTACCGCTCGCTTGGGCAATTGGGCGAATCGCAGCTCTCGCGGTACCGGGTCATGCTTGCCCTCGACGTCCTGTTTCCGCTCGCGTACGCGGCGTTTCTCGTGACCGCGTGTCAGGCAATCGCGAAACGCAAGCGGCGTCTCGGGTTGCTGTGTCGTATTGGTGGCGCTGTCGCGATCGCAGCGGCGCTCATTGACTACGTGGAGAACGCCTTAATCATCATCATTCTCCGGGCATTTCCGGAACCGGTCTTTGCGGCGGGACTGGTCGGCGCTGTAACGACCGTGAAGTGGTCGGTCGTGGGTGTTGCTGTGCTTGTATGTGTAGTCGCGCTGGTGTTGCCGGTGTCGGATCGGGTGGGTTAAGGCGTCCGAACGTCGTCGGTGTTTATGTTAAAAGCTCAAGAAACTTACCGAAGAAAAGGGCTGTCCGTATCAGACCATGATTGGTCTTGATCTGCGCGACTGTGAACGGTGCGTACACCTGGCGATTGACCACGGCAATTCCCGTAAAGCATGCGGGATCCGTTCTACTCCCCTGCTGGGTGGAAGACTATTTCGAACGTCGCGAACTCTCCGTGGTCTGAGAACACCGTAAAGCGCGCCTCTCGAACTACATCTGCAAAATTACCTGGATATAGGTGGTTCTACGGCGCCACGATTGTGGTACTGAGGGGGATCTATCGTACGGTTCAGGTAAGGCTTTGCATGATCCGGGATCAGGGTAATTCTGGAGATTGAATATGTTGGATCGTCAACCATATTTAGCGCCGGAGCTGATTTCTTCAAGCGACGATACGCCGTTTCCAATCGGCGTTCTTTGAAATTACGAACACACTACTGTACAAGAAACAACTGCCAGCGATTATGTATTGACATTGGGCATCCGGATGATAAACTCAAATTGTGACGTTCAACTGGAACGATGACAAAAACCAACTTCTGAAGCGAACGCGGAATATTTCTTTCGAAGAAATCGTGATCGCGATCGAAGAAGGATGCGTCGTAGATGTCGTGAAACATCAAGTTTTGGAACAATACCCAAATCAACGTATCTATCTCATCGAGTACCGGGATTACATATGGGCCGTTCCACACGTCATCGACAGCGATAATGATGAAGTCTTTCTGAAAACGATATATCCCAGCCGGAAACTGACAAAGCGGTTTCGGCGAGATAAGGGGGACTAAATGGCACCCGAACACGAAAACACGAAGTTCGACTACATCGACGACGACGAACGGGAAATCATCGACAGCCTTGAAGCCGATGAATGGATCTCCGTTGCCGACGCAGAATCCTACAAAGCAAAAGCGACCGAAATCGCGCGGTCCACGATGCGGAAGGATCGACGGATGAACGTTCGGATATCCGAACGAGATATGAGAAATCTCAAGATACGAGCCGCCGAAGAAGGAATCCCCTATCAGACCCTGGTAACGATGGTTCTCCACAAGTATGTCACGGGACAACTCACCGAGCGTGATAGATCGGCGATCTAACAAATCGGTGGACCAATTTCGTACGTTCGATTCCGAGTCTTCCCTGGCGATGAGTGGCACGAATCGCGTGCCGGTGCTGCGTGGGCACCGCAGACGCTGCGCTTCTCGATCCTGGCTGTGGAACCGGCCGCCACAGATCGTTCAACGGCTCGAGTTACGTCTCTGTCAACGCGTAGACCCACCGCCCATCGTCGAACCTCACCTCTTCCACCCGCGCGTCGTATTCGACCTCGCACCGTTCTCCGCGCAGAGAAACGATCTCCATCCGCTTCAGGGATCCTGCCGACCACCGGATCGACACTTCGAACCCCCCGCGGCATCGGACTCCCTCGATCGAGCCCTCCGGCCACTCGTCGGGCCGGCACGGCAGGACCGCGATGCGCCACGGGGTGCCGGCTGCCTTGGGCTCGAACGACTGAACGAGCATGGTGATGATCACGGCCGGCAATCCGCCCGAGATGTCCAGGTTCAGGATGTCGCCGGGGTCGTGCTGAGAGACCATCGCGGGTGACCAG
>SKKC01000127.1 GCA_007121695.1 Spirochaetales bacterium
ATAGAACACTCCGCGGGGACGTGTTTTCTCAACACTCCGGCCTCCGAGGCGCTCGTTCAGGAGCTTGTGTCAGGCATTACCGTCCACATGGTATCGGATTTTACGCCGGACACGACCATGCCGCCTCCCGAACCCGACCGTCACCGCGAGCCCGTACAGGAGCCGTACCGGCCACCCCGCGAGGACGACGACCAGCAGAGTCCGGACGGAAGCATACGCACCTCGTCGAGCGAAAACCGGTTGAGCGTTCTCGTGTCCCAGTTTCTTGCAGCGCGCGATCTGTTCATGACGCTGAACGAGTTCAAGCAGGTACCGGGCGAACCGGGCTTTTTCAACACCCTTGTTGCCGATCTCTTTCAGCTCGCCGATCTGTGTATCGGCGACAGGGATCAGCTTTCGGACGCCGCGAAGCTGTTCATTATTATCGTGTTCCTGCCGATGCGACAGACCCTGTCGCGTGATCGGGAGCTGCTGGTTGACCTGTTTCGATACGACACCCTCTCGTACCGGCAGGCAAAGGACCTGCTGAAGCACTGGGACGTAATCCTCAACGAGATGCGGAAGCACCGCTTCGCGAAGCCCCAGAGCTTTCGCAGCCTCGAAATACTCAAGCGGAAAGACGAAGAAGAGTTCACCGACGACGAAGCGACCGTGGCCGAAGCGTTCCGGGGCTTCGCAGACCGCATTCTGAAAGCCTCGGGCATGCATACGCAACTGCGCAAAAAGCGTATGGCCCGCGTCGAGAAGATTCTCTTCGGAGACGACGCTGAAACCGCCACCGAGAAAGACGAGGACACTTCCGTCCGCGTCGAAGACCGTGAGGAAACACTTGAAGATGTATTAGAAGAGATACATCAACTCATTGGCATGGACACGGTAAAGGCTCAGATCGACACCTTCGTGAACCTGCTTCGGGTTCACAAGGAACGCGAAAAGCGCAATCTGCCGGTAAAGCCCTTCTCCATGCACGCGGTCTTTTACGGTCCGCCTGGTACCGGCAAGACGACGATTGCGCGCTATCTCGGCAGGGTCTATCGCTGTCTGGGGCTGCTCGAGAAGGGACACATGGTCGAAACCGACCGAGCAGGGCTTGTCGCGGGATACGTCGGACAGACGGCCATTAAGGTGGAAGAAGTGGTGCAGAAGGCGCTCGACGGCGTGCTGTTTATCGACGAAGCCTACGCACTGAACCCCCGCAGCGGCGACAAGGATTTTGGCCAGGAAGTCATCGATACGCTGCTGAAGCGCATGGAAGACAACCGGGATCGGCTGGTCGTTATCGCCGCCGGATACCCGGACGAAATGAACGAGTTCATTGACAGCAACCCGGGCCTGAAGAGCCGCTTCAGCCGGTACTTCTATTTTGAACACTACACGCCACAGGAGCTTCTGCAGATCTTTGACGTGTTTTCCGAAGGTTCAAGCCTTCGCCTGACCCCGAACGCGCGACGGTCGGTCCTCGCGCTCATTACCGGTCTTTACGAAAAACGAGGCAGGAGTTTCGGAAACGGTCGGATGGTACGAAACCTGTTTGAAAACATCATGGAGCGGCAGGCGAACCGCATATCGAAGGTATCCCCTCTGACAGATGAAATTCTCTGCACCATAACCAAGCGCGATGTGCCAAAACCGGGAGAGTTTTCCGGATAGACGTGGGGCACCGCAGTTCCCTATCGCGGGCCGTGCTCGTGCTGCATGCGCACCAGTTCGTCAAGATCGACAGGACTGTCCATAACGCGAGGTTCGCGCTGCAACACGTATACGTCAATAATCGCCTTGATTCGCGCGAGGTATTCACGCACATACACGCCAAAGGCATCCTGACGCGGCACGTCCATCGCATTGAAGCCAATAGCATCGATTCCCTTATTGCGCGCAATGAATATTGCTCGTGCGGTGTGGAAGGGCTGCGATACGATAGTAATTTCGTTCGCGCCGAATACCCGCTTGCTGCGTATAACCGAATCGAAGGTGTTGAAACCGGCTGCGTCGAGCACGATCAGATGGTCCGGTACGTCGCGCGCCACGAGGGCGCGCCGCATGCTTTCCGGTTCGTTGTAGTTTGCAAAGCGGTTGTCACCGCTCGCGATAATAATGTCGACCTTTCCCGCGTGAAAGAGATCCGCGGCCGCCTCGATTCGATTCCAGAAAAACCTGTTGGGTCCACCCGAACGGGTGAACTGACTCGTCCCTAACAGAAGCGCCACACGGTTGTGCGGTATCGCGTCGGTCGAGTCGTACTGCCGGTTCCGGGCAGCGTTATTCACGCCGCTCCACGAAAAAAACACGACAAGAACCCCCAGGAGTACCGAATACTTCAGGATATATGCATACAGGGGACGATGATGATCCAATTCCAAGCCTCCAGCTCCGTCGCGCGCGCGACGGAGGGTTCCCAGTGATCGGATCGTGGAAACCGGTCACATGCCGCGCATTGCGTCGAGTACGTCCAGTGCCTTCTCTCGTACAAGCCGAGTATAGGGCCCCGTGGTAATGCGGAGCAAGTTATTTATGAGCGTCGAGTTCGAAAGAGTCTGATTTCCATCCTGCGCGAGCCCTTCGAGGGCAAGCAGGGTGGCAAACATGAGGTTATTATCCGGATTCGTGCGCGCGAGTTCGCGGTTCATGAGGTTTGCGAGCACGGTTGCCGTTCCGGTATCGTCGGAAATGCCGGTCGATCTGAGCGCGAACACCGCTTCGGACAGTACAAGCGGATTCTGGTCGAACTGAATAACCTCGCGAAGAATAACTTCCGCCGATCTGCCGCCCACTTCTCCGATGACACGCACCGCCTCGCGACGGACGTCCGGGTAGTCGTATATTCGACGACCGCCGACCCGCACCTGCCACGAAGAGCCGTCGGTCGCGAGCACGCGCAGAATGCTCAAGAGCGCCCGTTCGTCCATGCTGCCAGCGAGGTCCGAGGCCTGCTCGAGCGCGGCAAGCTTATGCTCGCGTTCTGTCGAGAGCGCCTGTGTCCGCAGCACACGTATAGCTACATCATCCTGCAGATACAGTTCTTCGATTGTCATGAGGCCGCGGTTGTTTCCGTTCTGTGCAGAAAGCGAAAATGCCACGAGCAGAAAAACACCTGCAAAGCCGAGTCCACGTCGCATAAAGATACGTCTCCTTATGACTCCATTATACTCAGAACGGCGCAACTTTCCACTCCTCTTCTTCCCAAATCAGTCGATACAGCACAACATCCCGACCCTGCACCTCCGCGAGCGCCGTGATCTGCGTTTCATGCTCCACGTGCAGGTCGCTCATGTGTACATCATGCCGGCTGGGAACCACCACGTGAACGAAAAAGTCCTGGAGTGACCGAAGCCGAACGCCCGCCGTACGGAGCACCGGAGCCTGTTCCATGCGGCGTAACACCTCCGGGTCGGAAAAGGTCTCGGTGTACCCGGCCGACAGATGCGACCGCCAGCGTTCGAAATCGCGGGCAGCGATCACATCGTTCAGCGTGTCGACGAGCGCCTCGATTTCGAGAAAGGTTTCTTCCGAGTGCGGGTCCGGGGTCGGGGGCGCGGTCTCGTACGCCGGGGGCTGCGGGTCTTCCGGCATATCGGTCGCGTCTGTGTCGCGGCCAGGGCTTTCTTCGCGGGTGGCACAGGCAGGCAGTGACAGGATGATGATGCACACAAGAATGCGGCACGCGCGGGAACGTCGTAACACGGGCTCAGGCTACGGTCCCGAACACGCCACTGTCAACACGTGTCGAAGGCGTACCTGACAGCCGGTGGAAGTTGTAAATTCATGTTGCAGCCCCCTGTCCTGTCGCAGTAGGATGCGATTCGAGCAGAACATGGCGAACCGTATCAATCTCCTACCGATTCTTCACGCGTGTGCAAAACAGTCATCTACGGCACGACTGCCATTTCGATTCGTGAAGGAGTTCGCCGCTCAGTACGCGCAGCGTCGGGCTGCCGAACAACCCGAACTCGGGCCCCTGGCTGGCGAGAACAGCGAGGGAGCGCTCGTCGAGTCGCTGAGTGCACTGGAACAGGACAATCAGCTGAGCCTGCAGTATTCGGGCGGGTCGATCATCAGCGTATTTTTTCCGCTGTACTACCTCGGTATCGTCCGTGAGTACTATCAGAAGGTCGAACATCAACCTTCGGTGCCCTTTCCGGACGACGCCGCGCTCGAAAGCGTTATTCCCGCCGACATTGTGCGCGTGGTCGACGTGACAACGGAGTACGTGGACTGGATACGGAAATCCGACGAAACGGCCCCGGAACTACTGCGCCTGCAGTTTCCCGAGACCATCCCGAGCATGCTCGTTGTCTCGGAAAGCATTGCCACGGACCTGCTGCCGATGTGCATGCAGAAGATACGTCTGTATCTGCGATCGACAAAGAATGCCTCGTACATTCACCACAAGCTTCTGGGCCACTTTCCGACCCGCGAAGCCGCGTTAAGCGATGCGATCCGACAGGTGCTGACAACCCCGCACGAGGCCGTCAGCACAATTCGGCGACCGACGGACTTCACGTATCACCTGTGGACACACCTGTGCACGTCGCTCATCAAGGATATACGATCGCGCAACGAGCTTCTGGAGCACGATGCACCGAGCGCCCAGGCGGCGTATCTGATCGGCTACTATAACGCGTATTATCGCGGACTCGATCAGAAAGAGCGGGAGCAGGAACTCGCGCTCAAGCTCGTCGAGAAACATCTCGAAGACAGCCGCGCTCCGTTTACCTTCCGCGAGGTCATTACGCTTCCCGACGACAAGGGAAACCCGGTCTCGCGAAAGCTGTCCACCGAACGTGTCGCGCAGACAATCGAGACCCGTATCAAACCGAAAGAGGGTGCTTCTCTTGCGACGCTGATGCGCATAAAGGGCGCAGACAGAATCGATTACTACATTCCGTCGCAGCACGCATTCCAGCACTTCCTGCAGCAGCGCGAAGAGCTCTCTGACCAGATGCGCCGATTTTACATTGATCGGTGTTCGCTGTCCTTCCGACAGGACCGCGTCCTCCTGTCCATGAAATCGGACGAGAACTTTCGCGCACACATTCTTCAGGAAGTCCGCGCACGGGCTCCATACATCGCTGGTCTGCTGAAGTACGAAATCCTGTATCTGCTCGCACAGTCGTCTGCGGGAAACGCAGACAGACGCGATGACCTGACGCTGATATTCGCCGGTGACCGCAGATCGCTGCAGCCACTCGATGTGATGTTCGAGCTCGACCGTCGGCGTATCGTGAAGGATGCAGAACTCATGCTGCCCTTCTACCTCGGCACTCCGGCGCTTCGCGCCATTACCCGCTTTATCCGCTCCCTGTTCAGCGGGCGCATTCGCCCGTCCGACCGCCTCGAACGCGATCTGATCGACGAACAGGATGCGCCAGCCGCTCACAGGAAGGCAGCACGCTCGCCAGCGGAGGGCGAAATGACTGCCGACGACGACATTGACACCGACGAAGCGCCCGCAGGGGCAGCTGCTCCGCGGACTGTTACAGACGCCGCGCCGAGGAAGAGCTCTCCAAAGGCTCCGAGCGCCGCGTATCGGGCGCAGGTACGGTCTGTGGTCGAAGAGTTCATACCGGATGCGTCGTCGATAGATCGTGTCCTGAATGACCTGCACGAAAAATGGAATCCCCTGATCGCGGAGCCTGCCAAGGCCAACCTTCGCGAGGACATCAATTCGCTTGTGCGTGATTTCCTGCGGAAAATGCGGGCGGGGTTCCGGACTGCACCCCCCGGCGCGGACCGTATCCGAAAGATGGCGCAGGAATTGTCGGACAAGGACAGTTTTGCGCAGATACGGCGAAAGGAGTCTCTTCGCCGCTACATTGAACTGTACATGCTCAAACTTCTCGGACGCCTGTAGATCAGGTGTACACGTCCTTCAGCTGAACGTCGCCCATGAAACTCAGCGAGTTTGCGCAGGCGAGAAAGAGTTTCATGCACTGTATCGCGTCGTCGAGAGCCCGGTGCGCGCTGTTTTCCGGGAACCCGAGCATTTCCACGAGCGCCTGCAGGGCGTAGCTCTTCTGCCGCGGGAAGGCACGCTGCGCGAGAACCTGCGTATCGATTACGAGGTTGGTTACGTCGGGAAGCCCGGCACTCTGAAGCGCGGCACGAAGAAACCCCATGTCGAAGGACGCGTTGTGCGCTATAAGCACCGCATGGTCGCACAAGGCCATAAAATCCGGCAGAACGACGTCGATCGGGTGCGCGTCGGCGACCATTTCCGTGGTAATTCCGGAGACCGCCGCCGCGTCGTCGGGAATTGCCATGCCCGGATTCACGAGCTCGCCGAGCTGCCCGAGTATTTCCTCGCCACGAAACCGTACGATCCCGATCTCGACGATCCTGTCGAGTCCGGCGTGTAACCCCGTTGTTTCGAAATCAAAGGCGGCAAACACTGTTTTTGATACCGGTGCGTTGTCGTTCATGACGGGGATTGTAGTAAGGCCGCCCGCTCAGAGCAAGTCGGCGAAAAACACCAGGGTGGCGGACAGCCGGCTCGTTGACCGGACCCGGAAGCTGGGATAGCCTTTGGGGGTGAACTTCACCGAACTTCTGGAAGAACAGGGCCTCGAACTCGACGACGTGCGGTGGTACTGCGCGGAACAGTACGCAGATCAGATACTGACGCTCGGCGAGCAGAAGGGCGATCTGATACATGCGGTATGGTCCGGTCGTGTCGAGAGCGAGCTGCGAAACCTCGGTGAGGTCTTTATCGATCAGGTCGATCAGGACTTCCGGAAAAACCTGATAGATGAATCAGATCTGCACCGCTACGTGCAGGACATCATGAACAGCCGCAAACGGCGAAACCGCACGTAGGCTGATAGGCCTCCCACGCAGGCTCCTACGCCTCCGGAATATAGCCGTGTATCGCCGCTTCGATACGTTCCAGTCTCGCCTGCACCGCCTCGCGAGCCTGCTCGACAGAGGTACCGGGAGCACTCCGGACCGAGGCATAGAACTTTATTTTGGGTTCCGTACCGGAGGGCCGCACCGATACGCGGGATCCGTCCAGAAGCTCGAACTGCAGCACATTCGATGAGGGAAGATCAATGTTCTGCTCTTCCTCGCCATCGGGAATACTTCGTGTGATGCGTCGCTGATAATCGCGAAGCGCGACGACCTGTTCTCCTCCCCACTCTGTCGGAGGATTGCTTCGAAACTGTTCCATGAGCCCCTTCATGGTAGCGATGCCGTCCTGCCCGGGGAACACTGCGCTTATCGTACGCTCTTCGTAGTACCCGAACTGCTCGTACAACTCGTGCAGGCGTTTGAGAACACTGCTGCCTGTTGACTCGTGATACAGCGCCATTTCGGTCGTCAGCACCGCGGCCGTAATTGCGTCCTTGTCACGAACGTCGGTGCCTATCATGTACCCGTAGCTTTCCTCGTCGCCCATGACGTAATTCCAGGTACCAGGATTCGCCTCGAACGATCGTATGAGCGCCGCGATGTGCTTGAAACCGGTTAAGGTGTCGAATACCTGTGCGCCATGGTGCTCGGCGACCACGCGCTGAAGCTCGGTCGTTACGATCGTCTTCACGAATGCCGGTTTCTCGGGAAGCCGGTCGAGGGCTGCCAGACTTCCGAGTATGTAATCGGCAAGAAGCACACCAAGCTGATTTCCGGTTATGAGGGTAAAGTCGTTTTCTCCAGACCGCACCGCGATGCCGAGCCTGTCTGAATCCGGGTCGGTACCGAGGACCAGCTCGGCGCCGGTCTCTTTCGCCTGCTCAATCGCCGCCTTCAGAGCTTCGCCTTCCTCGGGATTTGGAGACTTGACCGTCGGGAACTCTCCGTCCGGCATGCGCTGGGAGGGAACCGTGTCAATGGAAATGCCGAGCTCTTCGAACACCCGTTCCATGAGCATGGCACCCGTTCCGTGCAAGGGCGTGTATACGATCCCGAGGGACGCTGCATGCGCGGTAAACAGCTCGGGCCGGATTACCTGCGTCACGACCATGTCGATAAACTGATCGTCGATGGTACTGTCGATGTACTCGAGAAGCCCCTGTTTCTGCGCATCCTCGGCGGTGAGAATCCCGGGAATGTCAGTAACTGCCTGCACTTCCCCGATTATGCCCGTATCGTGGGGCGCGACAACCTGGCTTCCATCGTTCCAGTACACCTTGTATCCGTTGTACTGCGGTGGATTATGGCTTGCGGTCACAACAATGCCCGTATCGGCCCCGAGGGTCCGCACGGCAAAACTGAGTTCGGGGGTTGGCCGAAGGCCGCTGAACAGGTAGGTCTTTATTCCGTGCGAGCACAGGACACGCGCCGCCTCGAGGGCGAATACATCTGAATAGCGCCGACAATCATACGCGATGACAGCACTCGGCTGCGCATTATCGCCCCGTTCGGACGCGACGAAGCGGCTGACGTACCGGGCGAGCCCTGTCGTTGCCCGGCGGATCACAAAGGTGTTCATGCGATTGTACCCACCGCCAATGACACCGCGCAGGCCCCCTGTCCCGAACTCCAGATCGGTGTAGAAGCGGTCGGCCAGCTCCTGCGTGCCCGATTCATTGCTTAAAAGGTTCTCGACTTCCGAGCGGAAGTCGCTGTTCTGTTCCTGCGTTACATAGGTCTGCGCGCGGTCTCGTATTGTCGTGTTGTCCATATGAGTCGTATTGTACCTGCTACAGCGTGCAAATCAAGTTTACTGTCCGCCACCCTGGTGTTTTTTGCCCGTTTCAGACCAATCAACCCGCGTGTTGCCCGGGTATTATAGGTGAGCAGAGCGCAGGATGATGGCTCTCCTTCCTCCTCCTCGCACTGCTCAATACTCTGCGAGGTGACCTGATCCAGTCTCAGCTCACCTCCCCCGGTAAGGAGCGCCCATGCCTCGTCCCCCCTTCTGTCCCAATCCACACTGTACCCATCATCACCACGATGAGGGTTCACCCGGCACCAGGTGGTTCGTCATGGATGGCCGATTCCTCAGTTCGCGCGAGGGGGTCACGCAGCGCTACCGCTGCAAGGCCTGCGGCAAACGCTTCAGCGCTGCCACCTTCTCGACCGACTACTACGCCAAGCGCCGTATCAGCTTCCCCCGTCTGCGCCGAATGCTTGTTTCAGGCGCAAGTATCCGTGCCGCTTCCCGGCAGCTGTTCTGCTCACCCGCAGCGGTGACCCGACGGCTGATCATCCTCGCCCGACAGAGCCTCGCCTGCCACAGCGCGCTTG
>SKKC01000126.1 GCA_007121695.1 Spirochaetales bacterium
ACCCGGTCGTCGACCGGAAGCGCGAGCACAAAGGGTTTCTCTGAGTACACGGTCGAACCGGCGGGAACATCGACTATCGCGACCGCCTGTCGTGCAAGGGCCTTCGCAGCCTCCATGAGATTACTGCGCGCGTCATCCGGAAACAGTCTGGCGAGATTCGGCGGGAGGTCGCGCAGGTCATCGCCACCAAGCAGGGCCGCTGCGAACCAGTGTGTTACCGTCCCGAAGGCCGCGTGCAGCCCGTAGCGCTCGAGGGTATCGTCGACGGGAAGCGCCGGGAGCGCCTCCGGGGCGGACATGGTTTGATCATCGACCTGACTCTCTTCGAACGCTTCGTTCAGCGCGACGGCAGTCCAGTCCTGCCTGAACAGTGGCAGGTGGCGCGGGGCCTGTTCGTAGCTCTTCCTGAGGGCGGTCGTGTCGGGCCGCGCGGGGCGACGCGTCATGCCAAGGCTTTGCGTGAGAGTAAACGCGGGGATTTCTCCGAGCGATACAAGCGGGGAGCTGTCCGCAAGACTGGTGATACCTCTGTGCAGCAGATCCAGGAAGGACTTTTCGCTTCCCGGCTCGGGCGGGGGATTCTCCGCCGGAGACGACTTTGCGGTTCCGGTAATTACACACATTTTTTCCGCGCGGGTCATGGCGACATAAAGCAGACGCCGCATTTCGGCACGAGCGTGCAGATCATCGATCTCTTTACCTCTGGTGTGAAACCAGTTTGCGCGCGAGCGTGCGCGTGGTGCGTCGGTGTCGACCCCACCGACAGCTATCGAGAGGCCGTACTCGTCGGAGTGGTACAGACACGCGCCCCCTCCCTGCCGGTTTGATGTCTGATCGGCGGCGGCGACAATGACAATCGGAAACTGCAGCCCCTTGGACTTGTGCACGGTCATGAGCTGCACGCCCGCGCTGCGCCGGCCAAGAACGGCAAGGTCTGAGAGGCGTTCGGCCGTTCCGAGGTTGGGTCGAAGCGCGTCGAGAAACACGGCGGGGTTCTCGCGACCTGCCTGCCGGGAAAAGGCGACAAGATAATCGTAGTACTCCAGATAGGTGTGGTTGGCCGGGTCGGTCAGGTACTCGTAGCGGTAGCCATAGTCGAACCAGATGCGGTGCAGGAGGTCTGCGGTCGGCTCGTACGCGGCGCGACCGCGAATGTCCTGATACATGTCGCACAGCCGTTCGTAGCGGTTACGATCCAGCGGTGACATCTCGCCTGGTATCTCGTGGTCGGAGAAACCCGGTGCGGCCTGGCCGAGCAGAAGCAGTACGCCTTCGTCGCTCATTCCACACAGGGGAGATCGCAGGATAGTCGCGTACGCCCGTCTGTCTTCGGGAAACAGGCACAGCTGCAACAGTGCGTATACATCGTTGGCGATCGCTTCGAGATAGATGCTTCGCACCGATTCGGTCTGGTAGGGAACGTCGAGGCGCCTGAGCATCTGCTCGAAGACCTGCTGCACAGATGTGGTTCGAAGCAGAATGGCGAAGTCCTCGAAGCGGGCCTTACCGCTACGGACGGCGCGGGCGATATAATCGGCGACAAACAGGGCCTCGGCCTCTCTATCGCTGAGCAGGTCTTCAGGCGAGTCGCTGTCAGCCGCACCACGTGTTTTGTGCTTCAGATATATCTCGACGACCGGGCTGCCGGAATCGGACGGGCCACCACGGTCCTTCAGGGACGAAAACCCGGCCTCGTATGGTTCACTCGCATGCCCGAAGACCGACGGGAAGAGGCTGTTGAAAACGGCTATGAGGGCGGGGTCACTCCGGTAGTTCGTCGCGAGCGTCAGCGACGAGCCACCGCGTTCGGAGAGCTCCGAGGAGAGGCCCTTGAATACGCGGACATCCGCGCCACGGAAGCGGTAGATGCTCTGTTTTTCGTCTCCGACGTAAAACAGATCCGCCGGCCGGGTATCGGCGTGACTGCCGGCGACGAGTTCAATGAACTCCTTCTGCCCCTCGTTATTGTCCTGGAACTCGTCGATCATGATGTGGCTGATGTTGCTTCGATAATGAGCTCGTATGTCGGGTTGTTCGCGCAGGACACGCAACGCGAGCGCAAATACGTCGGCAAAGCCGAGAACTGCCGCGTCCTGCTTCGCGGCGATAACCCGGTGCTGGAACTCTTCGAGGAGCTCGAAAAGGCCGGTAATCTCCGCTGCCGAGGTCTGCGTGACCAGAATCTCGCGGGCCGAGTCGACCGCCGGGCGCAGGGCGTCGACGCAGGAGGCGAGAATACCGTTGTCGCCTTTGCGCGATGATGTTTTTTTTATGGACCGGGCCATACTCAGCAGATGGTCGAGCTCGTCCAGAGCTCGATCCGTCAGGGGAAGGCAGGCGGCGGCGATTTCGCGAGCTGCGCTCACGGTCGGCTGCGTACCTTCGGTCTGCGTCAGCATCAGGAGCTCGGAGTCTATCTGCGTCAGCAGACGCGGCAATTCGCGTGCGAGAGCCTGCTGCTGCAGATCCCACGTAGCACTGAAGTCGTAGGGATCACCCGGCTTCATGTAGTCCCGGGCAATGGGAACAAGCACCTCATCGCGGAGGGCATCTATGCCGAAATCCGACGTGAGCCAGGCCATCGTCGGATCGTCTGCCTTGTGGAGGATAAACTGCAGAGCCTCCCGGCGGCACAGGTCAAGATACGAGTCTTCGTCTGTCGTAAAGCCCGGCGGAAGTCCGTAGGCTGCACAGCCGGCACGGGCGACCTCGGCTGCAAAGCTGTCGAGCGTCGCGATTCTCGCCGTGTCGAAGGCATCGACCGCCGCACGAAAGCGGGCGTGCTCATGCCTGCGTTCACGAAGAAGCGCGAAGATCCGGCTGTGCATCTCGGCTGCTGCCTTCCGGGTGAAGGTAAGCGTCAAAATGCCCGATACGTCTGCTTCGCCGGAGGCGATGAGCGACAGATATCGCTCGGCGAGTACGGTGGTCTTTCCCGACCCTGCGCCAGCCGCGACGACGCTCGCGCCGCGTACCTTCACCGCCGCCCGCTGGTCCGTATCCAGTGATGTCATGATTGATCCTTCGTTGAGTACCTGCGGTGAGCGTACCTGCTTCGGCAGATTTCCCTGGTGGGACATTGTTCGCACCCACGCTCACCTCCGGGACAGTGAAAATCAAGGGCCTGCACGTTCGCAGCAAGAGTACTGAGCGCCTCTTCCAGCGAGATCCGGTAGTCGGGCCAGTCGGCCTCCTCTATGGCCGGCTTCGTGTCACCAAAGACGCGCCGCTGCGGTTCGCGGGTATTTTCACAGGAAACGTAGAGCGCGGCTGTCACCGGCTGGCCGCTGGCCTCGAGCATCAGGCGGTAGAGCGACAGTTGCGTACGTTCGCCACGCACGATCTCCTGCTTTGCGGGTACACGACTTTTCTTGTAATCGACAAGCGCAACGCCGCCGGGCCCGTACCGGTGAATGGCGTCGATACGGCCTCGAAGTTCGAGATTCCCGGGAAGCCTGAGCGACAGACTTCGCTCTGACTCGTAGGGCGCAGCACCGGGAAGTTCTCTCGCCTCGGTATCGAGCGCGTGTATCACCGCTCGCAGCAGTTTCGGCACAAGCAGCAGGAGCACAGCCTGCGGGACGGGGCTGTGCGTGAGCCCTCTGCTTCGGATGTAGGAGCGAATATGCTGCTCTATGTCCTGCTGCGATACGTGCTCCCGCCAGGCCTGCAGCGAGGAACATCCGGATGCGCGAAGCTGCGTATGCACCCACTCGATGGCGTCGTGCTCGAGCGAACCGATGGACATCGGATCCGAGCCCTGCATCTGTGAATACGCGGCCTCCGCGCCGAGATACGTCTGAAGCATGGCGCCGAAGGGGTGTGCACGAAGCGCATCGACCTGACCGACGGATACGCGAACATGGTCGTCTTCGCCGTACAGGCGGGAACGAAGCACCGCGGCCGCTGGCGACGCCGGTTCGATCGGCTCCTGTCGGTAGTCCGGCCCCCCATGCAACAGCCGTGACTCACGATGCAGAAAGCCCTGCACCTGGGGTGGATACCACCCGTCCGGGGGCGCCGCTGTCCCTCCGGCCCAGCACGCTACTTCCCGGTTGAACAGACCGTCATGGCCGGGCGAGGCAGGGATAATGCTCACCGGCGGTGCAAGGCAGACACCGCTGAAGGTCTGCGCGCTGTAACTCAAAGACAGCTTTTCTCCGCTGCAGGCGTAGGCGTTAAGGAACGCAGCAGTCATATCGTGTTCGCTCGCGTCAATCAGATCCCGTTCGTGTATCCTGAGAAATGGTGATGGAGACCTCGTCGCCTCGATTGCGCTTCGCCCGAGACCGACAACGAAATGGTGCTGGGGCGCGACTCCGGCGCTGACCCGGTACGGGTACACGGGAACACCGGTCCTGTCGGCGGGGCGCACGTATACTACCTCCGAAAGCGATTCGAGAAACACCGAAAACGGATTCCGTACGGACATACCTGTCTGCACTTCGGCCTCTATCCACTCGCCAAGCACGATAAGACAGCGCTGAAACACCGGCTCTATCTCTGCCGCAAAGCCGTCTGGGTCGACGAGTGATCCGATAAGATGCGCGTACAGGTTTTGCCGTATTTCGGCGAAGGTCGATGCGTGCACGATCGACTCTATCGCTTCCCGTAACGACACGAACTGTCTGGCAAGCTCGTCGACAGGCCACCCCGCCACTTCGGCAGCCTCCCTGAACCGCCGACTCCCGCCCGCGTCGAAGGCAGCCTTCCACGCGTCAAATCGTGGTGTAGACAGACATCCGTGCTCGACGCCGAAGCGTGACAGGAGGTTCATTGCCTCGGGTTCAAACCACGGTACGGCGGGTGAACGGAACAGGCGCGTGCAGTCATCGGGCGAAAACCGGCTCGATACGACCTCCTGCATTGCCCGAAAGATTCCTCCCGCCGCGTGTTCGGCAAGCGTCAGTCCGGCGCGCATACCCAGCGGCAAGCCCCGTCTTCGGGCTTCGCGTTCGAGTTCGTCCCGGCAGGAGGCGAGGTCGGCAACGGTCAGCATGACGCTGTCAACCGATACGCCGGTCTCCAGTACCGCCTCGACGCGGTCGAGCACCGATCTGAGCTCGACGAGGCTGTCGGAATACTCGGCAACTGTCACTGCGTCGGGATCGATTGTGGCCGGGAACTGTTCGTAGACCGTGACGTCGGGCGAGCTGCGCACGGCAGACTCGAATTCCGGCCAGTCTTCCAGCAGCTCGGGGAAAAAAACGGTGTAGCGGATGCCGCTGGTATGAGTGTCGGCCGCAGCCCAGGCCGGCTCGAACAGATCATACTGCTCGAGAAACTGCTCGTAACGCCCGGCGAGCGCATCGAGGTCCGACACCAGATCACCGTCGAGCATGCGGTAGCCCGCTGCTGTCCGCACCCCGGGCAGACCGGGCAGTCCGCTGCGGAGCACCGGTGCGAAGCGCAGCGAGCGCTCTGCGTGCTCCGGCGGTACAAGTCGTTTCAGCCATGGATCCCGACGGTTTTCGTCCAGACAGGAGTGGATAAACAGCGTACGCACACGCCGGTTTACCGGCCGACGCGTGGCATCCGATCTGGTCGTCGTTTCCTTGAACGTGTCCCAGGAAATAAAACGGTCGGCAGGAAGCGCCGCGTCCTGCATTGAGCCGTTCGCCGCCGCCCGACGGCGAACGGTATCGCCCCGCCAGAACGCAACCGTCACCTCGGCGGGGAAGACACAGATGCCCCCGGAACCGAGGGTGTGATCAATGACCCGGCGTATCTGCTGGGCTGCGTCCATCAGGACTCGAAATCGACGACGGAGCGCGCGCTGGTATGCGCGCCGATCCATGCAGCAACGTCCGTGTGCACCGGATCGACCCTGTAGCGTTCAAGTTGCGCCATGTCGGTGTGCCGCGTAATGAGCACGACATCGCATGCGGCGTCGCCTTCGGCCCGGTTCATTCCAACCTCGAGAGAAACGAAATGGGGCACCGCACCGTACATTGTCTCAAGTTTTGCCTTCAGCGCCTGCGCTGCCTCGTCCTTGCCCGAAAATCCGTCTTCCTTGACCTTCCACATTACGACATGTGTTACCACGGTATCCTCCTGTAACGATGCGCCATCCTATCACGAGACGACATGCTTCTAAAGTGAATCGTGCTTCCATGCCGATAAACAGGGTATGAAAGCGTTTCGTGTTCAAGGTGCAAAGCATTTCGATGATATTCTCTACATACGCAGCGAGTCGGAGAACGAAATAGAGCTGATACGCAGACAGCGAAACGCGTGGGGCGAGTTCGATCAGCCGCTGACGATGACCCGCGCGATGTTCGACCTGTGCACCCGCACCGGGTACCTGACCGAGGTCGATATTGTGCCTGCACGCGCAGCCGCCGCAGACCGGCAGGAAACGCCGGCCCGCATGGTCGTATAGTCGGCCACCTATCGTTCTACCGTCTCTCCCGGCGCAACGAGGATGCGTTCTCCACGAATGAGTATCGGCACATCAGTGCTGTTGTCTGCAGCTGCTGCAATACTCAGGCGATCGGACCAGACCTCGACGCGCACATCTTTGTGCTGAAAGGTCAGGAGAAAGCTGACACGCTCCCACTGTGCAGGCATGTTCGGATCAAGGTAGATGCCATCCTGATGCACCCGTGCTCCCGCGAACCCGAATACGACAATCTGCCAGGCCGCGCCACTCGCCGCAGTGTGTATTCCCCCAATGAAAGTCCCACCGCTTACCGCTTTGGTTGAGTTGAACAGGTCAACCGTGCATGAACGCATGAAATATTCGTAGGCCTGACTCATGCGGCCAATCCATGAGGCCACCATGGAGTACACGGAAAGACTCAAGGAGCTCCCATGCTGGGCACGCGGTTCGTAGTACGCGTAGTTGGCACGCATGGTCTCCACGTCGTAGGCGTCCGGATGCAGCGCGAAGAGCTGTACGACATCCGCCTGTTTCGCCACCTGGGTATGTACGGCGACACCGTTCGGCCAGCCCCAGTATTCTCCCGGATCGAGCAGCCGGGTCTCGAGTTCCTCCGGCCGCACGTCCTCCAGATCAAAAAACCCATCGAACTGCGGAATGACGCTGTCGCCGTCCCGAGGCTGTGGAATGTAGAGTTTGTCGAGGATCGTCTGCCATTGCTCCGGCTCGGTGTCGCTCAGATCGATCTTCTGTTTCAGTGATTCAAGGGCATTCGGGTGTCGCTCTGCCAGTAACTGGTATACCTGCAGCGCTCGCAGGAAGGTGTATCGCGCCTGATAGTTCGTGAACAGATTGTTGTCCACGTTCTCGTGATACTCATCGGGACCGAGCAGACGAATGAACTCGTAGCGATCCCGGGCCGGGTTGTAGAACGCTCGAATCCACAAAAAGCGGGCGATTTCGAACATCATTTCCGCCCCGTAGTCGACGAGAAACTCGAAGTCACCGGTCGCCTGGTAGTATTTCCAGATCGTAAACGCCACATCCGGACTCACGTGGATCTGCCAGTCGTTGAAATGGTTTCGGATCTTCCGTCCCGTCAGGACGTCCTTGAAGAAGAACGATGGACATATCTCTTCACCCGTGTCGGCGCTGACCCAGGCGTAAAACGCGCCCCCGTAGCCGAGATCGCGGGCTTTCTTTCTCGCTCCATTCAGCGTTTTATACCGGTACACGAGGATGCGCCGCGCGATTTCCGGTTCGGTATACATGTACACGGGGAGATTAAACACTTCCTGATCCCAGAACGCAGCACCCTGGTAGGCCTGGCACGACAACCCGCGCGCTCCTATGGGCAGGTGGTCGGTATGATCCGGAGTGGCGATAATGTTCTGGTACAGGCAGTACCGAAGCACCGTCTGCGCCGCGAGGTCACCGTCAATTTCAACGTGGCACCGTGTCCAGCGAGCGTCCCATACCGCTTTGTGCGCGACAAGCAGCGCTTCGTATCCGGTCGCAATCGCCTGTTTGAGCGAACTGAACGCGGCTTCGTGCGGGTTCCCCGTATCGTTCCCGCTGTACACAGCCATGTACTGGTTAAACGAAATCCGCTGCCCGGGTTCGAGGTCAAACTCGTATACCTGGTAGCAGGCGGAACTCTCGATGCGACTGTAGGAACGCGTCGGTGCGGTACCGGTCATGACAACAGCCGCGGCAACCCGTACCGGCACCCCTTTCTCCTGGGTCACGGTGTCGACAAAGAGGAAGTCGTCCTGCTCGCCCGGGACGCATGATGAAAAATGCTCCCCGTTCAGACTCCAGATGTCTCCGTCTATCCCGGCGGTGAACCGTACTTTCATGTCGTTATGCGCATCGAGGCTGTAGGTCTGGCACACGAGGTGCCGGTCGGTGTACGAGGCGAAGCGGGAGTCATGAATGGAGACCTCTGCCGCGTTTCCGCGCCCCCACTCGACAGATCTGCTCTGCACCCCGTAGCGCACGTTCAGGACCCGCTCGTAGGAAAAGGTGTTGCCTTCGAACAGCGAGATGGGAGACCGGTCGGATACAATATCGACAAGCTCGGCCTCCGCGAACAGACCATTCGGGACAGTGCAGAGTTCCGTCCATTTCCCGTCGGCATTGTCGTAGGTATCGGTTACGACGCACCCGACATATTCGGCTTTCCTCCACTCAGGAAATGTCCCGCGATATCCGAGATAGCCGTTTCCCGTCATGAAATTACTGCCGTTCGTCACCAGGAGGTCCGGATCGAAACGCTGCTCGACAATGTCCCAGCCGTTCTCTGTAGCGAGATTATCCCGCAACTGCATGAAGGTCTCCTTGATAGAATGATATATACTATGCGTTACTAACGTAGCAGTATAAACGCGGTGTGCGCAGCGAACAAGAAAAACCACTGGTTCGCGCGGTGAATTGGTCGTTTGTTCTATACCGTTTGACAAACGTGCAATACTTCCGTACAGTGTAAAAACCAAATTCAGGGAGGTATGCGCGTAGCAGGCTTCCCTTGCGTGTTTCGTTGTGTTTTCCACCAGATTTCGCGCGAGACCGCGCGCCGGCTGGCCGACTGATGCAGTGCTGCTGCACGGAAGGCCCCGGCTGCTCATCGCCGCTCGCCAGTCTGGATAGTTGTTTACTGTCCGCCACCCTGGTGTTGAAAAGCTCCTAAGCTGCTGCATACCAGGGAGTTACCCGCCTGTTCCTGCGATTTCGGTGTTCAGGCGTCCAGTGTAACTGGAGCCAGTCCCGCCGC
>SKKC01000188.1 GCA_007121695.1 Spirochaetales bacterium
CGCAGCCCGCGCGGGGGAATGGCCAGGGCTTGTCGACGGAACAGAATCACTCGACACTTCAAACGTACCGCCCGAGCTGGTAGAGAAGCTCGATATGGAACAGCCGCCCGCTGCAGAGTCTGCGTTTCTGCAACACGTCCGCGCGAACCCGGATACGGTCCTGCTACGGCTGAAACAGGCGGCCGGGGCGGTTCTTGCGCTCGGGCTCATATCGGCAGCCGCCGTCCTGCTTACCCGGATAGACGTCGACATGGAAGCGATCCTCGAAGATGTCCGCCAGGTTTACCGCGAACGGCCCGTTCTGGGGGTGATGCTGTCAATAGGAAGCTACTGGCTTTCAATGGCGGTGTTCGTGACCATCCTGGTACCGGTAGTGTTCTTTGCCGCAGTGCACGGACCGCCGCTTGGAATAGTGTTCTCGCTGGTCGGGTTGCTCTCAGGCGCGGCGATCTACTACAGACTTGGGCTGTTCGTGTTCGACGCGGACTGGATAGACCGCTTCAAAGCTGTTCGTGCTGCAAAGGCTCAACTGGAACGTATTAAACCCTACGGGGTATGGGCCGTGGCGATATCGCGCATGGTACCGTCAGGCCCCTTTGCGGTCGTTAACTTCGTGACGGGTATGCTCGGATTTACGTTCCGGCAGTTTCTCCTGGGCTCGCTGATCGGTCTCGTTCCGGGAGTCGTCGCATTTTCGATTTTCGGGGAAATAATACAGAATGTGTTTACCGATCCGAGCTGGTTCAACATCGGGATGCTCGCGGCTTTTCTGACGGTATACTTCGCGGTCGCGCGTCTTATCCTCGGATTGATACGGAAAATCGCGGGCTGGGCATCGAAGCAGGGAGACTCCTGAGCCATGCGCATCATGACCTACAATGTTCACGGCTGCGTCGGCACCGACGGCGTGTATGATGCGCAGCGCATCCTCGAGGTCGTCCGCGACGTGGATCCGGATGTTCTCGGACTGCAGGAAGTCCGGCTGCCCGGGGGATCAGTTCCCGACATACTCGAGCTCCTGGAAACCGGGTTTCCCGGATACTCGATTCTATTCGGGCGGACGCTCGAAGACGAACGAGGCGCCTACGGAAACGCGCTTGTATCGCGCTACCCGATACAACGGCACACGGACCTGAGCCTCGAGATCGGTGCGTCGTTTGATACCCGCAGGACCAAAGTCGAAGACCGCCGTGCGATTATCGCTTCGGTGACGCTCCCCGACAATACACCGCTGACGGTAATCGTCACGCATCTTGGTCTCGAGCGCTGGGCACGAAAGAAACAGGCGGAAACACTCATCGCCGGCATCGACGCGGCGGTCGATGTTGCCACAGACGCGGCGGTGTTCCTCGGAGACTTTAACGAGTGGTTTTTCGCCGACCGCTTTCTGCGTCGCGTCGACCGCCATTTTTCAAAACACGTCGTGCGCAGGACCTTTCCGTCCCGGTTTCCGATTCTGCCGCTGGACCGCATCTGGATTAGCGCAGGACTGCAGCGGACCGAAACCCGGGTACACCGACGGTGGCCGGCACGGGTCGCATCTGACCACCTGCCGCTGTATGTCGAGGTAGGCCTGCCCGCAGACTAGAGCGTCTGCGAGTCGCCGTTATTTCAGATTCTGTTTCGACTGCCGGTCCTGCGCTTCGCGGGCGAATCGATTCACCCGCTGCTCGATAAAGGCTGCTTCGGCGCTGAGTTTCTGATACTGCTCGAATCGTTCAGCCTGCAGTTCCCCGGCCTCGATGGCCTGCTGTACGGCACAGCCGGGTTCGTGTTCATGAGTGCAGTTCCGGAACCGGCACGCCGCCGCGAGAGACAGAATGTCGTCGAAAGAATCCTCCACTGCCTCGGCGCCGCTCCACAGATGCAGCTCACGCATGCCGGGAACGTCAATGACGGCTGTCCGATCGGGAAGCCGAAAGAGGCGACGGAAGGTTGTCGTGTGCCGGCCTTTGTAGTCGTTTCGAACCGCGCCTTCTTTCGCAAGCGCTTCTCCGGCGAGGGCGTTCAGCAGGCTCGATTTCCCGACTCCCGAGATACCCAGCAGACAGATCGTATCGCCCGGGGTCCACTGCTTACGGAGGTCCGGTATGCCGGTTCCGGTGCGCGCGCTTACCACACAGACAGAATCTTCCGCTACGGCGTTTCTTGCAATCGCGACGATACGATCGCGATGTCCCGGTTCGGCCATATCTGCCTTGTTGAGCACAACCACAGGCCGCACGTTCCCCGCGCGAACTGTGGTGACCAGGCGGGAAAGCAGGCCCTCGGTGAAGGCGCGCCCACCATCCATGCCGAATACCAGAAGGGCCACGTCCACGTGCGCGGCAATGACCTGCGCTTCGTCGCGATCCCCGGGACGCCGGCGCTGCAGCACAGCCTGACGCGGCAAGACCTCGTGAATATAAATCAGTTCGTCGGCATGCTGTTCGGTGGGAAGATCGACCAGGACATAGTCACCAACGACAGGATAATCGCCCGCCTCGACAACCCGATAGCTGAACGCACCGGATACGCGCGCGTCGAACCTCTCGCCAGTGGAAATCTCGACCGTATAGAAGTGATGATCCTGTGCAACGATACGGGCGTTCTGCATGCAGACCGTTGGCGCTACGGAAAATCGGGCGAAACGGCAATCTCGGCGATCCGTTCGCCAAGAACGACCAGCTCGATATTCATGGTGTCAGTCGGACTATCGCCGAACGAGTATACGTGGGATGCTCCCTGAGAAAAAATCGGGCGCCCGAGCAGATCGAGCACGTCCTCGTGCAGCATGCCGACCCGAAGTCCATTGTCTATTGCGAGTTCAGGACTTTTCAGAACGGTCGCCACCATGAGATTGAGTGGCGGTGTTTCCTGCTCGTCCATGTCGGCGGTGGATTCATCATCATCATCATCCGACCGATTCGGGTCTTCCACAAAAAAGACAAACTCTACTCCATCGAATACCAGAGTGTATCGACGGTTATTCTGCCCGTCCTCGACACCCGTCCCCTGCACACGCTCGGTGATCACTTCGACGGGTTCGCCCCAGACTGCCCGGATGTCGTCCTGAGTCTGTTGAAAATCAAAATCGTCGGGATACACGAAGGTGTGGCGCACCGGAATGTCTTCGAGGCACCGGTCTCCCAGAACGGGATCGTCAATAGCTTCTTCGACGGGCGAGCACTGCAGGAACAGCAGTGCTACTGCGACAGGAAACAGAAAATGGAGGATAGGGGATTTGAACCCCTGACCTGTTGATTGCGAACCAACCGCTCTAGCCAACTGAGCTAATCCCCCAGTCATATTCTCGGAGTGGTACTATATCGTGGGATGCCAGCCGATTGCAAGTTCCTCACACACGTTCTTGCCGGTTGCATTCCTGAAAGTGACACCCGATAATAACCGGACTGTGTTCGGGGAGGCTCACATGAAAGTAACCTGTATGTCTGTTCCCATTCCTGACGTGTATCTGATTGCTGCCGGTGTTCAGGATGTGTTCAACGCGAGTACCCGGACCGATTTTCGCGGCCGCGTCTACCTGCATGCCAACGGCCCGTACACGTACGCGGGAGTCCCCGACTTCGGTGATCGCCCCCTGCCTGTCATCGCAGAGTTCAACCACCAGATGAACCGCATCGAAGAGATCGAGGCCGAGTCGCAATACATTCGATTTCCCGAACACGGAATACGGGTCGAGATCAAGCACGAAGACCGGCAGGATCCCGAGACAATACGGGAGTATAACTTCCTCGCCCGCATCTATTCGCATTTCCGAAGAACGCCCGAGACACCTTTTTTCGTGTCCGACGCGGTCATTGGGCACGCAGAGCTGACCGATGTGACCCACGCCTCGAAATCACGATGGGCAGAACCTGGCCTGTTTCACTGGGTATTCACCGCGGCTACCCTGTACGCACACCCGATTACCGGTGTCCGGAACCGACAAAACGATCTTATCTGGCAGTGGGAACCCCCACACGGAGTGAGTCTGTAAATCATGTTAGAAAAAGTCAGCCTTCGATTCAAAGGCAGCTGCATGATGCTCATGAAACGCGATGTGCATGGTCTCGAGTTCGTCGCAAGCTGTTTCCTCGTGAAGCCGTCCGGCTATCTCCTGACAACTGCGTCCGGCATATCGTCCGAATCAGAACTCGTTGCAGTCACCGTAGATACTGCCGAACGATATCCTCCCATGTCGTGTCAGGCCTCATCGCCAATACCTGTTGATATTGTTGCGCTCGATAGGGAGCGTGACACCGCCCTCCTTCGCCTTCAACCGGATGTTCGCATACAGATGCCGGACGACATTATTGGTGAACCCGATGAAACACCTCGCGGAGCACTTCTTCTGTCAGTCGGCATCCCGTACGGCCGGGAACACGTACATACCGTCGTCGGGCCGGCCTCGGTACTCGCGGGACGCACGAGAACCGAAACCGGAACCAATCTGCTCCTATTCGACCATCAGATTCATCCAGGTGATATTGGAGGCCCGATAGTTCGGGCTTCTGACGGGCTGGTTATCGGCATTGTGGCGGGACTGTTTCATCCGTCCGTACTGCACAGCGCCAACGCAAGCTGGGTTGCAGATCAATACGCAGGGCTATCGTACGCCGTATCCATTCAGTACGGGTCCGAGCTTCTGACCTCACACAGCGTGTGATGCTCAGGTCGTCTCCGGAGAATCCGGCGTGTCCAGCGTCTGTCGTATCCGTCGGATGCGATCCCTGACCCGTTCGGCGAGCTGCCGTAACGGCACGTCGTCGGCAAGTCCTTCCAGCGCACCAAATGCGGCCTGTATTCGCTCGCGGGTCAACGGTTTTCCACCAGGCCCGGGCGGCTGCGAAGACTGCACGTCGCTGTGCAGGCCTTTACGGCCACGCAGGGAGTTTTTCAGACGCTCGACGCGAAGGGGCATCTCGCTCTCGTAATAGGCGCTCGTCTTCTCGGGTGGCAGATACTCCGCGAGGCCTTCGAGATACTCGAACATACGCGCCTGTCGCTCCTGCCAGTTTACCTCGGCAGGCGCGGCCGGTTCTGTATCCGTTTCCTCGGGTTCGTCGGTTTCCTCGAGTTCGCCGGGTTTTTCAGCTGCTCCCGGGGGTTCCTCCGTTGAGGGTTCGGACACACGATCGACTGCCTGTTCCGGCTGCACCTCTGCCGAATCCGGGCCTGAATCGGGATCGGGAGCGCTCTCCGGGACATCTTCGTCGAGTGGCGATTCCGGTTCGTCGTCGGGTTCTTCGAGGTCGCCTGGTAGCTCATCGAGTTCGTCGAGTAACTCCTCGGGCTCATCGAGTTCGTCTGGCTCGTCTGGCTCTTCAGGTTCGTCGACCGGCTCCTCGAGCCCGTCGTCGGCGTCATCGTCGAGCAGGAAGTTGCCAAGAATTCCTTCGTCGTCTTCAGGTTCGTCGGTCGGTTCCGGCTCGGGTTCTGGTTCGGGTTCGGGTTTCGGTTCGGGTTCCTCGTCCTCAACGTCTTCAAACGCCGTATCCGGCGACTGCTCCGGAAACCCCATGGACAGATCGAGTTCTTCCTCGACCGGCGATGCGTCGTCATCCTCGGGCGGAGACACCGGCGTAACCGGAAGATCTTCAGCAGGAGACCCGGGCTCGTTCTGTCCCTCGTCTGGTTCAGGAGGCGGCTCGTACGACGGTGGCGGCGGTGGCGGCATATACGCCTGCGGCGGCTGCGTCGGTTGCGGCTGAGCTGGCGGCGGGGGTGGCGGTTGCTGAGGGTACGCCGGCTGAGGCGGTGGAAACTGTTGCGGCGGCATCTGCTGCGGATACGCAGGCTGCTGTGGTTGTTGCGGTGGTTGTTGCGGCTGCGGTCGGGGTGGAGCCTGCCTGTCGTCATCTGCGCCCCTGCGATCGCCGTAGTTCGGCAAGTCAAGAAGCGAAGGTCCCCTGTCGTTTTCCCACTGCTCAAACTCTTCGAGATAGTCAACGTCCTCCGGTTCGGCGGCAGCTTCCTCTTCGTCGACGTCAAAATCGTCGCCGAAATCGAGAAGCGGTATCGACTCTTCGTCGAGTTCGCCGAGTTCGTCGACGGCAAGCGGCTGTATCTGCGGCGTTTCCTCGCGCTCGCCCCGGGCAAGCTTACCCAGAGTCTCGAGGCTCTTCGCCCAGGCTTCGCCGTGATCCTCTTCAAATGCCGCAACGGCCTTTTCGTACAGACTCAGGCTGTCGTTCAGACGACTCAAATCGTCCGGACGGGCGCGCTGCCCCTGCAGGTTTACCAGTTGATCGGCTGCGTCTATGGCCTGCTCGCGCTTCCCCATCTGCTGATGCGCTCGCGCAATAGCTACAAGAATCCGCTCGTCATCCGGAGCCCGTTCCTTGAGCATCTGGAGAATCTCGAGCGCTCGTTCCGGCTTATCCTCGTCGAGTTCGATCTTTGCCAAAAGAAGGTCGGCTTCGATGGAACCGGGTATGTCAGCACGGTACGAGTCGACGTATGCCCGCGCCTGATCCAGTTTCCCGAGATCTCGGTAAATGTTGGCAAGATCCAGGGTATACCGGTGCTTTTCGTCCCCCTGCGACGCGACGTATCGAAAACAGGTCTCTGCTTCATCCGGTCTGTCCGCTGCAAGAAGCAGCTTTCCGAGGGTCTTGATCTGCTCTATGCCGTCGGGCTGATGAGCCACAAGGTAATCGAGATGCCGGTTCGCTTCCTCCCGACGTTTCTGATCGAGCAGTTTTTCCACGAGGCTCAAACGCACGGCGTGATTGTCGGGATACTGTACAGCCAGCTGCTGCAGCTCTTCGGAGGCGGAGCCACTGTCGGTGTGACGCTCAAGCAGGCTGCTGATATTTGCTATGGCATGGTCGTATGTCGGTCTGTTGTTCAGCGCCCGCTTGTAATACGTGATTGCTTCGTCAACCTTGCCTTGTTCAGCGAGCACGGTCGCGCTGTTGTTGAGTGCAGTCGCGTTTGACGGTTCAAGCTCGAGAATCTCGGCGAAGGTATCAAGCGAGTCCTCGTATCTGTTGAGCCGCTGATACACGATCCCGAGGTTGTTCAGTGCATCCGTCCACCCGGGCCGTCTGGTAAGGCTCTCCCGATACTCACCTGTTGCGTCCTCTAACTTGCCGAGGCTTTCGTACACGAGCCCGAGGTTATAATGCAGTTTCGGATGATTCGCATCGATCTGCAGTCCGGCTCGCAGTACCTTCAGCGCTGCCTGCGAATCGCCATTCTGGTGCAAAAGCGTGCCAAGGTTATTGTACGCCAGAACGAAGTTCGGATCGAGCTCTATGGCCTTTTCGTAGGACGCGCGCGCGTCGTCGAAGTTCCCGAGACTCTTGTGTATGTTCGCAAGATTATAGTAGACATCGCTTCGTTTCTTTGTAATAGCGAGCGCCTGTTCGACGGCCGCGAGCGCTTTCGCGAACTCGCCGAGCTGTCTGTACGCCACACCAAGGTTGTTTTGCGCTTCTACGTGATCGGGATCAATTTCCACAGCTTTCTCGAAACTGCGGGCCGCTCGCTCGTGGCGTCCGGCTGCGCTGTGCACCGAGCCCATAAGCAGGTGTACAGCAGCCCTGCCGGGGAGTTCTCGCGTCAGGCGGAGCGCGAGCTCACCTGCCTGTTCGACGTCTCCGATCTTCAGGGCCTTCGCAGCGCGGTCAAACTGCCGCTTGAGTTCTTCCTGCCGTTTTTTACTTTGCTGCCTGGTCACTGTTCTAAAACCTGCCTTGTACCATAGTCATATCACGGGTTTGGTCTTACTTCTACTTCACTACTGAACATTCCATCGCGAGTATCAGTCCCGTCCCGGGCAACAATGGCAAAAAAGTACGCCCTCCCGTTCCTGAGACCGGTAAGCTCGAACTCGGTCACGTACCCGACCGAAACAGGACTTCTGCCCTGATCTGCGTGTTCGCCAAAATACTCCCCTGGACGGTTCCCGTAAAATATGTCGTATCCCGTAATTCCGTCACCCGGTGCATGATCCCAGCGCAGGATTACAGACCCGTCTCCACTGAACGCACGTACGGCCGCCGGCGGGCCAGGCGGGCGACTCGGGAGATATCGAATCCGAATCGCATCGAGCACCGGGCTCCGTGTCCCCCGCCCGTCGGCGTACATCTCGACCCGCATCTGCACGAAGCGCCCTGTCACCGGAGTGTCGGGCGAAAACGTGCCATTAAGCGGAATCCACGGCATGGTATTCCGGTTATCCGACGTGCTGAATACACGGTAGTACACCGCAAGATCGCTGCCCTCGGGCTGCCGCGCGTCGACGCGTATGCTGACAGGCTGGCTGCCGTCGCGTCCCAGGTCTATCGGTTGCGTAATCAACACTCCCGCATCCGCCCCGAACGGTGTCAGGTCCGGCTCTGTCACGTATTGCTCTTCGATACGCACCGCATCGAGCACACCGGAGAAACCGCGGCCGACCCGAACCTGCCCTGCCCCGCTGCCGGACACGGGAATTCTGACGGTGCTTCCCGGGGCGCCACTCTCGGTCACGTGCCGTACATCTTCGGGTACTCCATCGACCAGGTACGTGAGACTGCCGCTACGCGGATCGAAGCGAAGCTGATGATGCGCACTTCGTCGGGGTGTCAGCGGTTCGAAACTTTCCATGCGAACGGTAAACGGTTCGAGATCGGGGAGGACAAACACGTTCTCGAACTCCCATACGAGCCTTCGGCGTTCGAAGAAGACACGCACCGTCTGGGACAGTATTTCATCATCCACCACCAGAGTTCCTGCCCAGAACAGAATTTCGTCGCCGTCGCTGGTTCGCGCTGGTTGCATGAGAAATTCGATACTGAACGCGTCCCAGACCCTGCCTGGGTGAAACAGCGCACCCGGCCTGGAATCCAGTGTCACGCCTTCACCACCCCCGCGAAATCGGATACCCGAATCTCCCCGGATCGCCTGATCACGGGTGGGTTGTGCGTCGTGCACGACAACACGATAGCGACCCGCCTGGTCCGTAAGGAGCGTATCCTGATAGTCGAGCAGCAGATCGGTCTGCGGGCCTGGTTCGTAGGACTGCTCGTCGAGCGTAAGCGCACGAAAGCCCTGCCGCCCCTCGGTGAAGGTCAATAGTCGGCTCGATTCAATGAGATCCCAGCCGTACTCGTGCCCGATACCGGTCTCGACCTCGAGAC
>SKKC01000140.1 GCA_007121695.1 Spirochaetales bacterium
CGGCTCCGTATATACACCTCGGTGCGACAAGCGTTGATATTCTCGACACCGCGGCGAGTCTTCGTCTCCGGGAGGCGGTCCTGACGGTACTTGTTCCCGAGACCGTGCGGGTTGTTGAACTGCTGTGCGCGCTGTCGGAAACGCACGCTGAAACACCGCAGGTCGGAAGGACCCACGGGCAGTTTGCCGTGCCCATTACCTTCGGCTTCGCCATGAGCGAATACGCCTCGCGCCTGTCCAAGTCCGTCGTGCGTATGGGCGATCTCGTCGGCGATCTGCGCGGAAAAATCGCGGGTGCCGTTGGAGCGTATAACGCGACCACAATGATTACCCCCGACGCGGTAGGCCTGGAACGGAAGGTGCTCGACAGGCTCGGGCTTAAGCCGAGCGATCATTCGACACAGCTCGTTGAACCCGAACACAGTCTGCGGGTGCTGCTGGAAATAAACATCGCCTTCGGCATTCTTGCCAACCTCGCCGACGATATGCGAAATCTTCAGCGTTCCGAAATATCCGAAGCACGGGAAGCGTTTACCGAGACGCAGGTTGGCAGCTCCACCATGCCGCACAAGCGGAACCCCTGGAACTGGGAACACGTCAAAAGCCTCTGGAAAGCGTACGCTCCGCGCGTCATGACTTTCTACATGGACCAGATATCCGAACACCAGCGGGATCTGACCAACTCGGCGAGCAGTCGTTTCGTAACGGAGTATCTGGCGGGCTACGCCGCGGCAGTCCACCGAACAGCCCGCGTGCTTGCACGAATCGAACCGGACATCGAACACATGGCCCGGAATCTTACGACCGCCGGTGACATGTGCATGGCAGAGCCTGCCTACATTCTGCTCGCACTCGCCGGCGAATCAGACGCACACGAACAGGTGCGGGTGGCGACTCTCGAGGCGGGAAAAACCGGCGGGAAACTGCTCGACGCGCTGCGGGCACAGCCGCGTACCTGGCAGGCCATAGACGCGGAGTGCATGAAGCGGCTGGGGCATGACGCCGATGCGCTGTTCGCAAGCCCCGAACAGTATCGAGGACAGGCAGTCGAACAGGCGCGTACAAACTCACGGGCATCGCGAGACCGACTGAAAACAATCACCGACATCACAGACAGGAGACAGACATGAATACAGACGCTACCGGCGAACAGATGACCGAATTCCTCAGCTATGACGACGTACTCCTTCTGCCTGGATACGCGGATTTCCTCCCGGCCGAGGCTGACATACGCACCACGATCGCACGCGATATACAGTTGAACGTACCCATTGTAAGTGCCGCGATGGACACGGTAACGGAAAAGGGCCTGGCAATAGCCCTCGCGCTGCAGGGGGGTGTCGGTGTAATCCATCGCAACATGAGCCCGGAAGAGCAGGGGCAGCAGGTCGGAACGGTAAAACGCTACCTGAACTGGGTGATTGAAAACCCGCTTACCGTCTCGAAGCGACAGCGTATCCGTGAGGTCTGGGATCTCATGGGGTCTCACCGCATCAGCGGGTTGCCTGTTCTCGACGGCGAAAAACTCTGCGGAATAATCACGTCTCGCGATCTGCGTTTCTGCGACGACTTCGACAATACGGTCGAGCAGGTCATGACACCCAACCCGGTATGCGTCGAAGGAATACCGAGCCTCGATACCGCGCAGCAGAAGTTCAACGAGCACAAGATCGAAAAACTTCCGGTTGTGGACCACGACGGACGCCTCATTGGTCTCATTACCGTGAAAGACATCGAGAAACATCAGCAGTTTCCGAACGCTGCCATGGACGCATCCGGCCGTCTGCTTGTCGGCGCAGCGGTATCGCCGACCGAAATCGAACGGCGCATGAATGCGGTCGCCCAGAACCGCGTTGACTTCGTTGCAATTGATACTGCACACGGACACACGAAGAGCGTGATCGACACCGTACGATACGTTCGCACGCACTATCCGGATATACCGGTCCTCGCGGGGAACGTTGCAACCGCTGAGGGAGCCGAAGCGCTCGCACAGGCAGGCGCCGACGGTATCAAGGTCGGCGTCGGTCCGGGAAGCATCTGCACGACGCGGGTGGTCGCAGGCATTGGCGTTCCTCAGTTCAGCGCAGTGCGCCTCGCGGCCGAGGCCGCAGCCCGCCACGGAATTCCTGTTATCGCCGACGGCGGCATCAAATACTCCGGAGACATCGTGAAAGCACTCGCCGCCGGCGCGCACGCGGTCATGATCGGGAACCTGTTCGCTGGCCTGAAAGAAAGCCCGGGCCGGGAGATCATATACGAGGGTCGCATCTTCAAGAGTTATCGGGGAATGGGCAGTATCGGGGCCATTAAACAGGGAAGCGGTGACCGATATCAGGCCGATCCCACCGAAGACCCGGTACCCGAAGGCGTCGAGGGACGAGTCCCGTACAAGGGAGAACTCAAGCCTTTTCTTCATCAACTTGTCACCGGTCTGAAAAAAGGCATGGGATACACCGGCTGCAGAAACCTCGATGCATTGCGGGGGAATAGCAAGTTCATTAAGATTAGCTCGGCCGGTCTCAAAGAAGGGCATGTCCACGACGTGTCGATTACCCAGGAACCGCCAAATTATTCTCGATAGGATGTATTCATGACAATTACCGTCATTGGTGCCCAGTGGGGCGACGAAGGGAAGGGCAAAATCGTTGACTTTCTCGCGGAGCAGGCCGACGACGTTGTCCGGTTTTCCGGCGGCGCGAACGCGGGACATACGATAATCCGTGACGGCGAGAAGTTCACGCTCCACCTTGTACCATCAGGAATTCTGTACCCCAACACCGTAGTCACGCTCGGCATTGGCATGGTAATCGACGTCCCCTCACTCTTTCAGGAACTCGAAACTCTCGAGTCACAGGGAATAAACTGGAAGGGTCGGGTGCTCGTAAGCGACCGTGCCCACGTCCTGCTTCCCGGCGACAAGGACGAGGACATGCGGCTTGACGCCGGACGGCGGAGGCCCATAGGGACAACAGGTCGCGGCATCGGAGTTGCCTACGTACGGAAGGCTGCCAGAGACGGTATCCGTATCTGCGATCTGGTAGATGATGAAACATTCGAAACCCTCTCGAAAGACGAGCAGGCTCACTTCGAACCGTACCGCGACCGCCTCAAGCGCATGGCGAGCGATCTATCCGACCGCATGCATTCGCACCAGGGGCGCCGCATACTCATGGAAGGCGCGCAGGGGGTCATGCTGGACCTCGACTTCGGAACCTATCCCTACGTCAGTTGCGGCATGTCGTCGGCGGGTGGCGCATCGCTCGGCGGCGGTATCGGACCGCGCCGCATAGACCGGGTCATAGGCGTGTTCAAGGCCTACTCGACCCGCGTCGGGAACGGTCCGTTTCCAAGCGAGTTTCGCGAGGAACGCGACGGGGATCTCGGAGAGCAGGTACAAACCATCGGAAACGAGTTCGGTGCGACGACGGGACGTCCCCGACGCTGCGGATATCTCGATCTTGTCGCGCTGCGGTACGCGGTGCGGACCAACAGCATAGATGGACTGGTGCTGACCAAGCTCGATATCTACGACAGCTTCGATGAAATCGCAGTGTGCACCGGATACACGATCGAAGGGAAAACCTGGCGCACGGTGCCAGCGAACCTCCGGCAGTACGAGCAGGCCGAACCGATCATTGAACGGCTCCCCGGCTGGAAACGCTCGACGGCAAACGCTGCGCGCTACGAAGATCTGCCGGGCAGGGCGCAGGACTACATCAGCTTTATCGAGTCTTTTGTAGAAGCACCCGTTGACATAGTCAGCGTCGGCAGCAGCCGCGATCAGACGATTATTCGACGGACCCCCTGGAAAGCGTAATGGACACGATTGCAGTACTCGATTTCGGCAGTCAGACGGCGCAGCTCATTGGCAGACGAATACGCGAATGCGGGGTCTACGCCGAAATTCTGTCGGGAACCGACCCGATACCGGAACACCTCATAGATCAGGTCAAAGGCGTTGTTTTGAGTGGCAGCCCGTCGTCGGTCCACGAGGACGGCTCGCCGCGCGTGCACCCATCGGTCCTATCGCTCGGAGTTCCTGTTCTTGGCATCTGTTACGGTCTGCAGCAGATCGTGCACGAGGCCGGAGGACGGGTGTCGCGAGCGGAGCGACGCGAGTACGGCCGTTCCCGCCTGCAGCTGCATCAGGAACACGCCCTGTTCAACGGTGTGCCCGACGGCTTTGTCAGCTGGATGAGCCACGGAGACAGTCTCGCAGAGCTGCCGCAGGGATTCGTAATGCTCGCCGAAAGCGAACACGGCCTTCCTGCCGCGGTGCGGAATGCCGAAAGCTCCATAGTCGGTATTCAGTTCCACCCGGAAGTCAGCCACTGCGAGTACGGCACGCACATCCTTCGTAATTTCGCGGTAGACATCTGCCACGCCGCTCAGGCCTGGTCCATGGAACAGTACGTCGACACTGCCAGAGAAACGATACGTACGACGGCAGGCAGCGAATCCGTACTGGTGCTTATTTCGGGGGGCGTAGATTCGACCGTGGTCGCGGCGCTTATTCTCTCTGCGCTACCGGGTTCTCAGGTGCACCTCATGTACGTCGATACCGGTCTTATGCGGGCTGGTGAAACCGAAGAAGTCACGAAGACGCTCGAGCAGCTCGGCGCCGAACACATACACGTCATTGACGCGCAGGACAGATTCTACGCGGAGCTCGCCGGGAAACCGGATCCGGAAGAAAAGAGACGGATCATCGGCGACCTCTTTATCTCGATACAACAGGAAGAACTCGCGAAGCGACAGATTGGCGAAGGGTTTCTCGCGCAGGGGACGCTGTATACGGACATGATCGAGTCCGGAAAGGGCGTCGGAACATACGCGAAAGTCATAAAAAGTCACCACAACGTTCGCAGCCCGCTGGTGCAGAAGAAGCGCGACGAGGGGCTTCTGATAGAACCTCTGTCCTGGCTGTACAAGGACGAAGTCCGTGAACTTGGTCGCGTGCTCGGCCTGCCCGAGCACGTCGTCGGACGACACCCGTTTCCCGGGCCGGGTCTCGCGGTACGCATACTCGGCGCGGTGAGTCCCGAGCGCGTGCGGGTCCTGCAGGCGGCGGACAGAATCTATATTGACGAGCTTCGAAAGCGACGCCTGTACGACGAAATCTGGCAGGCGTTCTGCGTGCTTCTTCCGGTGAGCTCCGTCGGCGTGGCCGGCGATGACCGAGCCTACGGCGGTGTTGTGGCGCTGCGTGCCGTCGTCAGCGTCGACGGAATGACCGCAGACGTGTATCCGTTCGAGAGCAGGGATATCCTCGAGATCAGCGCCAGAATCACGAACGAAGTGCCGGAGGTCGGTCGGGTTGTATACGACGTCTCGAGCAAGCCTCCTGCAACCATCGAGTGGGAGTAATCGTATCGCACGGGTACTTGTGGTCTTCGGAGACCAGCTCGACCGTCAGTCGGATGCCATAGCCCAGCTCGATTCAGAGTCGGACACGATTGTCTTCGTGGAAGCGGCAGACGAATCGAAACGAGAGTTTTCATATATCCAGCGGGTCGTGTATTTCCTCTCGGGAATGCGGCATTTCGCACAAGAACTGCGGGATCGCGGATTCACGGTGGACTATACCGAAATCGGCACTGTTGACTCGCTCGAAGACGGCATTCTTCGGGCGCTCAATCGTATCGCAGCCGACGAACTGCACGCCACCGAAGCAGGGGATTACCGCTGCGAACAGATGCTCGCCTCCTGCGCGGCACAGGCCGGGATTCCGCTGACCTGGCACCGAAACCGGCGTGTTCTGTGCAGTCGAGAGGAATTTCGTGCCCACGCCAAAGGCCGGAAGACGCTACGCATGGAGTACTTCTACCGCGAAATGCGCCGCCGGTACGATGTTCTTATGGACGGTGACGAACCGGCAGGCGGAAGCTGGAACTACGACTCGGATAACCGCTCGAGTTTCACGAAGTCAGGTCCCCCCGAAAAAACACCGGATCCACCGCATCGTGTCGATGCGATTACCCGCGACGTTATAGAAGCGATACATCGGGTACTGCCGGATCTACCCGGTCGCATCGACACGTTTATCTGGCCGGTAACACCGGAAGACGCAGAACACGACCTCGATGCCTTTCTGACGCACAGACTGCCGGTCTTTGGACGCTTCCAGGACGCAATGTGGCGGGGTGAACAGCTGTTATACCATTCACGCCTTTCACCAGCGCTGAATACGGGGTTACTCGATCCGCTGGAGGTGGTACGAGCGGCAGAAACCGCCTACCGCGAGGGCCGGGCGCCGCTTGAAGCGGTCGAGGGATTCGTTCGACAGATACTGGGATGGCGGGAATACGTTCGCGGCATATACTGGCTCAAAATGCCCGGCTATATTGACATGAATGAACTCGACGCACACGAAGCGCTTCCGGATTTCTTCTGGACCGGCGAAACGGATATGCAGTGCGTGTCTGACGTCGTTTCCGGGCTCAATGAATACGCGTACGAGCATCACATACAGCGCCTCATGGTAACCGGTCTGTACGCACTGCTTTTAGGGGTCGAACCGCGGGCGGTACACGACTGGTACATGGGAATGTACATAGACTCGGTCGAATGGGTAACGCTTCCGAACGTTCTGGGAATGTCGCAATACGCCGACGGCGGAATCATGGCGTCCAAACCATACGCCGCCACCGGGAAGTACATACAGCGCATGAGTAACTACTGCGCATCGTGCCGGTTCAACCCGGCACACGCGACCGGAGACGATGCCTGCCCGTTCACCACGCTGTACTGGGATTTCCTGTATCGTCATCAGTCTGAACTCAGGTCCAACCGACGCATGGCCCTGCAGGTCAAAAACCTCGACAGAAAGTCAGCGCAGGAACGCGCGGACATACATGAACAGGCTCGGTCAATACGCGCCGCGATTCGACCGTACCCCCGAAAAGGAACTGATACATGAACAGCTTTATACCGAAGCATTACACGCTGAGCATCGAACCCGATCTGCACACATTCACCTGCCCGGGATCGGTCACGATAGACGGCCACCTTGACCGCGAGGCGAGCTCGATACGTCTTGATGCGCGCGATCTCGAGATACATCGGACCGTCGTTCAGGTCGGAGCGGAACCGGAGGTGGAGGTCGCGTTCAGCGTCCTGCCGGAACAGCAGGCCCTCGAGCTTGTCACGCCACTGCCCGTGCAGGTCCCTGTGCGCGTCACCGTTGAATTTACCGCGCGGATCAGCGATGGCCTCGCTGGTCTGTATCGATCGTCGTACCAGCACGAGGGCGAGACACGCTACATGGCTGTGACGCAGTTCGAAGAAACAGACGCTCGCGCAGCGTTTCCCTGCGTCGACGAACCCGGTGCAAAAGCCGTCTTCGACGTCGAGTTCGTAGTCGAAGATAATGTAACCAGCATCTGCAACACCCGCATACTGAGTGACGAGCCTCTTGACGACGGGAAACACCGTATACGATTCGCGCCGACACCGCCAATGTCTACGTATCTGCTCTTTTTTGGTGTCGGAGATTTCGATTTCTCCATCGATCACAGCTGGCGAATACCGGTTCGATGCGCTACGCGCCCGGGACAGGCACACTATGGTCGCGACGCCATGAAGTGGACCATCGAGTCCCTGAGGTTCGGCGAAGAGTATACGGGGCACTCGTTCCCGATCGATAAAATGGATCTGATTGCATGTCCGGATTTTGCCTTCGGGGCAATGGAAAACTACGGAGCCATTTCCTTCCGGGAGAACCGGGTGCTGATCTGGCCGGATGTAACCCCGGCAGCAGAACGCGAGCGCGTGTGTCAGATCACCAATCACGAAGTCGCACACATGTGGTTTGGCGATCTCGTGTCGCCAAAAGACTGGAGTTATGTCTGGCTGAACGAAGCTTTTGCGACGTATTTCGGATACGTTATTACTGACGCGTTTCATCCGGAGTTTGAAGGACTCGAGCAGTTTATCGCGAATCAGATGAACGTCGCCTTTCACCGTGATGCGCTTCGTCCGACCATTCCGGTCGAGTTTCCTGACGGACAGGAGCTCGAATTCGGGCCGGCAACCACGCCGATAATTTACCGGAAAGCCGCATCCATTCTTCGAATGTTCCGTCTGTATCTTGGTGACTGTGCCCTTGCGTCGCACGCAGACGGCGATGCCACGACCGATGCCACAGGAGCCGCGTTCCGAGCCGGGGTGCGCGCGTACGTGGATGCCCATGCGCACGGGACGGCTGACACCGACGGCTTTCTCTATACATTCGAAAACGGCGTTCACAGCATCGAAGGTGCACCTGAGTTCAAGAAAGAGGTGCTTGGGGCGTGGATACGCACCCCGGGCTACCCGCTGTTGACCGCACACAGGGAGGGGCAGTCCCTCCACATTCGTACATCGCGATTTACCTACCTTCCGGAGGACGCGGCAGGTCCCACGCCCCCCGTACCGCTGACGATACGATACGTGTACGGTTCAGGTGAGACAGACACGGCGTCGATTCTGCTGACCGAACCGCAGCAGACGCTGCCGATACCCGAGGGTGCCGAGGCAGTGAAACTGAATGCCGACCAGGCGGGTTTCTACCGAGTCGCGTACGACGAGGGAATGCTCGAGCAGCTCGGGATTGCTTCGAACGCACGACACCTCGGCCCAAGGGACCGCTACGGTATTCTCTACGATCTGCACGCGCTGTGTGTGTCGGGTCGCATGGCGGTGCGGGAGTACCTCGCCACGCTGTCGAACTACTTCGCACACGAGACGGAGTTTCTCCCGGCATATCAGATCGCCCGCTCGCTTACTGCTCTGTTTTCGCACGCCGGAGAACACGAAGCGGCAATAGCCGCTACCGGTCGCGAGGTTCTGAAGAGCGTTCTTCGTGAAGTCGGGACGGAACCCGCTGAGGGAGAGCCTCACACCTACGGAATCCTGCGAACGGAAGTAGTATGGGCGCTGTATCTGTTTTCGCACGACTCGGTCTGCACGGCAGTCGCCAAACGCGCTGAAGCGCTCTGTTCCACGAACGACGAGAGTGTTACTCACCCGGACCTACGCGCGCTGTACTACCGGGTGGCAGCGTGCGAGTCGGAATCGCACGTCAGAACCATGATGTCCCGAATCACGGACAACGCAGTCGGCGA
>SKKC01000314.1 GCA_007121695.1 Spirochaetales bacterium
GCAGTCGCGACGTTTCCTCGGCGATATGCGCAGCGTCATGCGAGGACTCGAACGAAAAGTAGGTCAGAAGAAGATCGATGATAACCGCAAAGTTAAGGTCGCGGTACCGACGCGCCCGTGCAGTCAGCACCGGGGCGCTGAATCCCGGAAAGGCCTTGATCTGCTCTATGAAGCGTCCGGCAAGGCGCGTCTTGCCAAGACCCGGTTGTCCGGTGAGCAGGAATCCTCCCGGTTTTTCGGCATCGTGCCGCAGAAATGCCCGGGTCAGCGTTTCCAGCTCACGCGTGCGGTTGGCGAAGTAACTTCCGCCGAACATGGGATTAGGGTTTCGACCAAGTACGCGGAAAGCCTTGATCCGGTCTTCCTTACCCTTGAGAGTGAGCGTAAGCCCGGCATCGAACATGAAGTCCTGTGCACAGCGCTGTCTGGTTTCCGCTGACACGAGTATGCCGCCGACCGGAGCTTCCGTTTCCAGCCGGGAGGCGATGCTCATGGCGTGTCCGGTTACCACATCGTATTCACCGCGCTTTCCCGTCGTGACGAGACCGGTGTGTATTCCCGTGCGAAAATCGAGCCGTATGCTCCGGTCGCGGAAACGTTCGTTTATACGACGCAGCTCCCGGCCGAAGGCGAGGGCTGTGCTCACCGCGCGCGACGGATCGTCTTCGTGTATGTTCGGTACACCGAATACTGCGACCAGTGCATCCCCGATATATTTCTCGACGATCCCTCCGTGAGAGCGTACAATTCCCTCAAAACTCGAAAACACCGACGACATAAGGGCATCCATGTCTTCCGGATCCAGGCGTTCCGAAAGTCGGGTGAATCCTGTCATGTCCGAAAACAGCATGGTCGCGTGGCGGCGCTCACCGCTTTTCAGGTTCTGATCGTCACTCATTCTGTCTTTCAGTCTATCCCGGAGTCCGGAGCCCGGTACAGACAGAAAAGTACCTGCATGATACATTGACGCGTCTATGACACCGCAGAGCATGGTTCATGAACAGCTAGTTCCCCTCCTTCAGAAACTCATACAGAACGCATGTGTCAATACCGGAGACGACGATTCGGGACAGGAAACGCGTTCCATCGAAACGATACGCGAGTTCTTGCGCGAGCGGGATATTGACAGCCGTCTGTATTACCGAAACCCGGATCGCGCAAATCTTGTAGCCCGTATTCGCGGGGAAAACCCCATGGCGCCAACGCTCGCGTACATGGGCCACGTGGATGTTGTCCCGGCCGATGGCGCGGACTGGAGCCGGGATCCGTTCAGCGGCGAGGTGCACAACGGAGAGGTATGGGGACGCGGGGCGGTCGATATGCTCGGGATGGTTGCCGCCTTCACAGCAGCCTTTACTTCTGTCGCCGAGTCGGGAAAGCGCCCCCCGGGCGATGTGCTGCTGGTGATCGTCAGCGACGAAGAAGCCGGCGGAACCTTCGGCGCGCGATACCTGATTGAGAATCACTGGGATGAAATTAAGTGTGACTACATGATCACAGAGGTCGGCGGACTGCACATACACACCGATTCGGGACCCGCTATTACCATGACGGTCGGTGAGAAGGGCGTATGCTGGGTACGCATGAAATTTCGGGGTGTACCGGGACACGGATCGATGCCGTACCGGAGCAGGAATGCAGCGATGCTCGCGTCGGAAGCCCTGGTACGGATCGGCCGGGCCACGACACGACGGGTCATGACCCCCCTTGTCCGGGAAATGTCTCGGGCTTTCTTTCAGGGTCCCGTGGAACATCTCCTGTCGCGTCTCCCCGGTTTCTTTGACCGCGCTCTTGCACGCCTCTACCGCCGTGACCCGGGGAAGGCACGATTTCTCGATACCGCCAGTCGTATGACCATCAGCCCTGGAGTAGTCAGAGGTGGTTCCAAAGTGAACATCGTCCCCGATCGGGCAGAGATCGAGTTTGATGTACGCATCCTGCCGGGGCAGACAGTGGAACAGACTCAGGAGGCACTCCGCGGGGCGCTCGGAACGCTGGCCGACGAAGCGGAGATCGAGTTCTTCGAGTTTTTCCCCGCCAATACCAGTGAGCAGGATACCCCTCTCTGGCGCGCCACCGAGCATATCTGCAGCGAAATCCTGCCGGGTACGCGAATCGTTCCCATGTATATGGGAGGTGTCACCGACGGACGATACTGGCGCCAGCGAGGCACCACAGTGTACGGTTTTGCTGCCAGTTCTCCTGCCCTGACTATGGACCGGTTTTCGCAACGTATCCACGGTATCGACGAGCGAATCGATATTCGTTCACTGGAACTGAACACCGAGTATCTGATGAGACTACCGCATGAGTTGAGGAGTACGTAATGTTTGCTATGCTGACCAGGGTTGTCGCTGCCCTGAATGCGAATCGCAGACCCGGTGAAATTGCATCGGCCTGCTCCTTCGCAGTCCTGCTTGCCCTTCTACCGGCGGGAAACCTGATCTGGGCATCACTTTTTGTCCTTGTATTTCTTGTAAAGGTGAACCTTGGCATTGCACTGCTCCTGACGGCGATTCTATCGCCAATGGCCCTCCTCGTAGACGGTATCCTGGATACGGTGGGGTATGCGGTATTGACAGTTCCTGCGCTACAGTCGTTTTTCACCTGGCTATACAACGCCCCCCTCGGTCCTCTGACCGGATTCAATCAGACCCTGGTCCCGGGCGCGCTCGTCGCTGGAATAGTGCTGTGGATCCCGGTCTTTTTCATTGCCCGGGCGTTTGTGCAGCTGTACCGGAACAGGCTTCGGGTGCGGATAATTCGCAGCCCCTTTATTCAATGGCTTGCGAAGCTGCCGATCGTCAGACGACTACAGGGGGCCGCCTCCCGTGCGCGGTCGATCTACGAGTGGGCGGGGTGAGGCGAGCATGAAACGAGCACAGAAACCTCCGAGGCTGTTTCGCGAGACTATTCCTTCGAAGCGATACGAGCGGAAGATCCTCAAGCGAATTCCCCTCGTGAACGAGCGTGAGTATCTGGCTGGCCTGTATCGCGCAGACGGCGAATCATACGTTCGCGAACCTGAACTGCCGAAAAAGGACGTGGCTCACCTCAAGCGACTGGCGAAGGCGATAAAGCACAATCACGGTCTGTTTCAACCGGTGAAGCTGGGGCTCCTTGCATTCGTCGCGGGAGGAGTCCTGTTGTTTCTGTTGCTCTTTCTCAGCCCGCTGCTCGAAACTGCAATCGAACGGGGGCTTGAATCCGCATTTGTTGCGCGAAGCACGCTTGAAGGGTTTACGGTTCGTCCGTTCGTTCCCGGGGTGTCGTTTGATACGCTTGTCGTGGCAGACAGAAACAGACCAATGCGAAACCTCGTTGAGATTCACAGTGCCAGACTCGAGCTTGACCTTGGTCAGCTTGTTCGGGGTCGTGTCGTGATCAGGGAATTCGATGCTGGCGAGCTGCGATTTGGTACCGACCGGATATCATCGGGCGCCTTGCCCGACGGACACCCCGCGTTGACCGGGCGGGCCGGTACCGGCCAGGATGCCGCAACGACGCTTCGCGATGACGCGGGAACCGCTGTGCAGGACGGAGTCGAGCAGCTTCTGTCACTGGATATTCAGGAAATCGTAGACGCAGAGCTCTCGCGCCTGGAAACACCTGGCGTCGTGGACGAACAGATCGCAGGCCTCCGGGTACAGCTGTCCGAAGCGCAGACGGATATCACCGCGCTTCAAACCGGGACAGACACGCTGCGGAGCGACGCTTCACGTCTTCTTTCAACCGACATTCGATCTATCAGTTCTGTTGATCAGCTTGTGGTTCTGTACGAAAGCTCGGAGTCTCTGTCGCGCGATGCCACAGCTTTTCTGAATCGCGTTTCCACCGTTTCGAGCGATATAGCCGAATCGCGTGCCCAGGTAGAGGGAGCGATTGCTGCAGTCTCCGAGGCTGTCCGGTCTGACACGTCGGGCATACAGGACAGGATCCCGTCCGCAGCCGATATACTTTCGGGTCCGGTTGCCGCCTTTGTCGAACCCCGCATTATGGCTGTTGTTGATCCGTATCGTGAGACTATCGATACGGTTCTCGGGGCTTTCGGCTGGTTGCAGCAACGCTCAGAAGACCGTGAAGCAACGGCCGGGCCTGGCCGAAGCGGACGAACCGTGTCGTTTCCCTCGCGTGAGTATCCCCGCTTTCTTCTTGAACGCGCAACAGCTGGTGCCGCAACAGAATCGGTTCAGTATAGCGCCGAGCTCGTGTCGCTCTCGAGTAATCCGGACCTGCTCGAAGTTGCACCAACCGCGCGCTACGAGCAGCGTCACAACGGTCGCCGAGCAGTCATCGCCGCCGTCTTTGATTCACGCGAGAACGCACCGATACCGTTCGACATCGACATCACTCTTGAGTCCCAGCCGATAGGGTTTACCGTACCAAACGCACCGTTTTCCTTCATTGGCCTGACCGGCTCGTTCGATCTGACAGCCGAGGCGCGGCTCGTTGAGGCAGGCGGAGAAACCCTGCGAGAAGAGCTTGTCGCTTTCGTACGGGTCATTCCCGACACCCTGCAGTTCTCCTCCGAAGGAGTAATCGTCGAACGGGTGCGATCGGTCATTGAGCGAGCAGGCTCGATAGACATCGAAGTGCACGCTCCTGCCACCGGCGATCGCACCGTGCGTACCAATCTCGACGATCCCATACGCGAAGAAATTTCCGCGTTTCTGTCGGAACAGCGCGATGCAATTGTGGCTACCGTGGAAGCAGAGGTACGACGAAGACTCGACGAACAGCTCGCTCGCTACGACGAAGAACTCTCGCAACTTTCCGCGCTCTACGCGGATCTCGAATCGTATGCAGGCGAAGCACGCGAACTCGCCGATCAGGTGTTCGAGCAGCGTGCCGCCATCGAGAACCGGATAACCGGTTTACGGGGAGAGGTCGAGGACAGGGTACGTGCTGAAGCCGAAGCCGCGCGTCGGGAGGCCGAACGGCGCGCCCGTGAAGAGGCAGACGCAGCCGCGCGAGAAGCAGAGAGCCGGGTTCGCGAGGGAGCCGGGCGTGTCATTGACTCTATCCGGTCACCATTCTGAGCTGAACCATGAAGCAATCGATATCGGGCAAGACCCTGCTGTTCGGATACTTTATTTCCATCATCCTTCTGGGCTCGCTTCTTCTCACGACTCCCTGGGCATGGGAGGCTTCCGGTCGCCTGCGATTCCTGGATGCCCTGTTTACCGCAACGTCTGCGGTGTGTGTGACAGGGCTTATCGTTGTGGACACGTCGGAATTCAGCCTGTTCGGAATCATTGTCATAGTCGGACTCATTCAGGCCGGTGGGCTGGGTATTATCGCTTTTGGCACCTTGCTGGTAACCGGAGGCGGGCGTAAACTGTCGCTCGCGAATCGTCGACTTATCAAGGAGTACTCGATCGAGTCGGTCGAGTATGAGCCGAAAGCTATCGTCCGGCGGATCATTGGCCTGTCCCTGGTCATTGAAGCCCTCGGAGCTGTTGTGCTGATTTACGCATTTCACCGCAGTGGGGCACCTACGCCGGTTCTGAATGGCATCTTCCATTCGGTGTCGGCATTTGCAAATGCCGGATTTTCGTTGTTCGATACGAGCCTGGAAGAGTTTGTCTCTGCGCCTATGGTCGTTCTTCCGATTGTTGTCCTGCTGACCTTCGGAGGAATCGGATTCGTCGTGGTCATGGATCTCGTTCGTCGGGCGACAGGAGATGTCCGCGTACTCTCACTGCATACGAGGATCGTACTCTCCATGACGGCCTTTCTTGCGGTGAGTGGAACGCTGGTGTTTTTCGCCTTTGAAGGCCGCGCGAGTCTGTCGGGCATGCCTGTACCAGAGCGTCTGCTCGCGGCCTTTTTTCAGGCTGTGACGCCGCGTACTGCCGGATTCAATTCCATTGCGCAAAGTGACCTGTCAATGCCGTCGCAGATATGGACGATCTTTCTGATGTTCGTTGGCGGTGCTCCCGGGAGCATAGCTGGCGGGGTGAAAGTTACTACTATCGTACTTGTGTTCATGCTCGCGATTCGCCGGCGCGAGATGCACGCGGAGATCCGGATCGGAAAACGGAAAATCAACCCTATCGTGCTGAACAAAGCGACATCGATTGTTATCAAGGCTCTCCTCGTTCTGGCGGCAGCTGCGTTCCTGCTGAGTGTTTCGGAGAACTGGTCCGGGGTTAACAGCTTCAGCCTTATGGAGATAGTCTTCGAGACGGTGTCCGCGTTCAGCACTGTTGGCTTGTCGCTCGGCATTACCGCGCAGTTGAGTGATGTAGGCAGAGTCATTATCATCGCAGTTATGTTTACTGGTCGTCTTGGTATTATGGCAATGGTAATGCCGGGAAGCGAGCCAGCGAAACGGCGTTTCGTCAGTTATCCGGAAGGAAATGTATTACTTGGGTAGGATATGAAACAATTCGCACTAATTGGTCTGGGAAAATTTGGCCGTCGACTTCTCGAAGAACTTCTGAAGTCGGACGTCGAAATTCTTATCCTCGACAAGAATCCGGAACTCATTGAACAGTACAAGAATCAGGTATCCGACGCGTATGTTGCGGACGCTCTGAACGAGGAAACGATCCGGCAGACTGTCCCCGCCGACATCGATGTAGTCATTCTCGACTTTGTAGACAACATTGACGTCTCAATACTCGTGACACACTACCTGAGGAAAATTGGTGTCAATGAGATCGTTGCGGTTGCCGGAACCGATCAGCACGGTGAAATCCTCTCAGCTGTAGGCGCGACACGCGTGGTTTTTCCGAACAAGGAAGCAGCACTGCGGATTGCACCGACCCTGGTTTCGAGTGCACTTTTCGGTTATTTCCCCATCGCAGAGGATATTGCCGTTGCCGAGATACGATCGCCCGATCGATTCGTTGGAATGACTCTGGTCGAGTCTGACATACGAAACGAGCTTGGAATTACTGTAATCGCGGTCCGAAGCGCGACAACTGACAAGTTCGAGTTTGTCTCGGCCGTTTATACGCTCTCGGCAGAAGACTCGCTTCTTATCGTAGCCCCGGAGGCAGCTATCAGTAAGCTTTCCCACGTTCGCCTGGGAGGGGCCTCCGGTGATGTGGAAACACTTATGCCTGGAGCCGGACGACGGAGTGTCGCCGAACCTGACAGCAAGAAGAAGTCGCGACGATCGTTTTTCCGCTTCGGGCTGTGAGCATCTGATATGATTCGATCTGTCCGCTCCCGCATATTCGCCGGATACGCGGTCATTCTTGCACTGGTACTGGTTATCAGCCTTCTGTCTGTCGGTAATCTATCCATGCTGGGTCACGCAGCCGACGGAATCCTCCGCGAGAACTATCGAAGCATTCTCGCGGCAGAGAACATGGTCGAGTCACTGGAACGACAGGACAGCGCAGTTCTCATGTATCTGCTGGGTTGGGAGCAACAGGCAATAGAGCAGTTCTCCGAGAACGAAGCCACATTCAATCAGTGGTTTGCGCGCGCGAGAGACAATGTTACGATAGACGGCGAGGCGTCAGTTCTCGACGAAATCGAGCAGGCGTACCGACAGTTTGTACTCGCCTTTCGTGAGCTTTCCCGTCTCGATCGAGAGGTAGTCGCAGATGATCCGCGTGCGCTCCACAGGGAAACGCTATTCCCCGCCTTCAGCGCGGTTCGTGAACCGACCAGTCGCCTTCGCAGCCTGAACCAGGAGACCATGAACGTTGCGAGCGCCCAGGCGGCCGTCATTGCCAGACGTACGATTGTGGTGACGCTCATTGTGGCAGGCGTACTTATTGCGTTCGGCATTGCCTTCAGTGTTGTGCTGAGCCTACTTCTCACACGCCCGGTCGAGAAGCTGAGAGCTGCATTCGACCGGGTTGCAGAAGGTGACTACGCGGTCACGCTTCGCCCCCGGGGAAAGAATGAGTTTGCATCGCTATTCGAAAATTTCAATACGATGGTCGGTCGCCTTGAGTCGTATCGAGCGATCGACATTGGCCGTATCGTCACCGAAAAGCGCCGTAGCGAGGCGATTGTTACTGCAATAGACGACGGCATTATCGTCGTGGATACCAACTACCGTGTCACAGATGCCAACCCTGCAGCACAGGAGATATTCGGTCCCTACGCTGGCGGTGAATCGGCACACCACATACTCGAGTACACCAACAATCGACGCCTGTTTGACGATATTCGTGCGGCTGTCGAGTCACAGAACTCCCGATCCGAAGAGGATGATGAAGCCATGATTGTCGTAGCTACCGGAGAGGAAGAACGCCGCTTTCGGTATTCTGTCACGCCGGCGACAGATGACGCAGGCTCTGTTTTCGGTCTGGTGGTAGTATTGCGTGACTACACGAAAATCACCGAAGTAGACCGCCTGAAGAGCGAGTTCGTCGCGACTGCGTCGCATGAGTTAAAGACGCCAGTCACGAGTATCAAGATCAGTCTGGATCTCATGTCCGAAACTCTGGACTCGGAAACCGAGACCGCGACGGAGTCTTGGGACGAACTGCGTGAGCTTCTGGGAACGGCGACCGAAGAGGTGCTTCGTATGGAGCAACTTATTCGCGATCTTCTTGATCTTTCACGAATGGAAAGCGGAAAAGTAGAAATTGAACAGCAGGCAATCGATGCCGGAGTGCTGGTTCAGAAGGCGATCGAAACACTCGATGCGCAGGCTCAGGAGAAAGGGGTTACCCTGCGGGCTTCAGATAGTGACGCACAATCCGTATATACTGATCCGACGAAAGCATTATGGGTGTTGACGAACCTTGTCTCCAACGCAGTTCGGTACATAGACGCTGATGGTGTAATCGAGGTGTCGTGTCGTAGCGCGGGACAATTTGTCGTGTTTGCTGTTCAGGACAACGGGCCGGGAATCCCGTATGAACAGCAGGGAAGAATCTTCGACAAATTTGTACGACTCGATTCGGAGTCAACATCGGGAACCGGGCTCGGACTGGCAATCTGCAAAGAGCTCGTGAGAGCTCTGGGTGGGTCCATCTGGGTCGATTCGAGTCCGGGACTTGGGAGCACGTTTCAGTTTACGCTGCCTGCGGCGAAGGCTGAATGAACCCGAAAAACGAGGAGCAAACTATGGGTAAACTGTCGGTGCTGGTGGTAGACGACGAAAAGAATATACGTGGCCTTATTCAGAAA